>JBHIEQ010000251.1:0-4563 GCA_046760725.1 Gemmatimonadales bacterium | reverse complement strand
CGCTGACTCACACCAAATCTTGACAGAATCCAATATTGGGCACAGTATATACCATTCCTATGGTGACCTCCGACGACCTAGCCGAGCTCCTGCGCCAACACGGCGTCCAGGTCACGGCCCAGCGCCTGGCCGTCCTCAGGGCGGTGTCCGATCGACCGCATGGCACCGCGGACGAAGTCGCCGAGGTTGTGCGGGCGGAGATCGGCACCATCTCCCGCCAGGCGGTATACGACGCCCTTGGGATCCTGGCTGCCAAGGGGCTCGTTCGACGCATCCAGCCCGCTGGGTCGCCAGCCCGCTATGAGGGTCGAGTCGGAGACAACCACCACCATCTGATCTGCCGCAGCTGCGGCCGGATGGTCGACGTCGACTGCGCGGTCGGGGACGCGCCGTGCCTGACCGCGGCCAACGACTCGGGCTACGAGATCGACGAAGCCGAGGTGGTCTTCTGGGGCCGGTGCCCCCGGTGTCTCGCGGAAGCCCCGTCCCCACCGGAGGCTGAAACGGCACCATAGACCGGCTCCTCGCAACCAGCCAACGGAGCAATCAACGATCAGCATCAATTACGAGGAGGACCGCGTGTCACGCAGCACGAGTAACTGCCCGGTGTCGGGCGCCAACACGACCATGGGAGCGAGGTCGAACCGGGACTGGTGGCCCAACCAGCTGAACCTGAAGATCCTACACCAGAACTCTCCGCTGTCCGATCCGATGGGCGAGGAGTTCAGCTACGCCGAGGAGTTCAAGACGCTCGACCTCGGTGCCGTGAAGAAGGACATCAAGAAGCTCATGACGACGTCACAGGACTGGTGGCCGGCCGATTACGGCCACTACGGACCGCTCTTCATCCGCATGGCCTGGCACAGCGCAGGCACCTACCGCGTTAGCGACGGCCGCGGCGGCGGCGGTGCCGGGTACCAGCGCTTCGCGCCCGGCAACAGTTGGCCGGACAACGCGAACCTCGACAAGGCGCGCCGGCTGCTCTGGCCGATCAAGCAGAAGTACGGCCGCAAGATCTCGTGGGCCGACCTGATGATCCTCGCCGGGAACTGCGCCCTGGAGTCGATGGGCCTCGAGACTTTCGGCTTCGCGGGCGGGCGCGAGGACGCCTGGGAGCCGGACGACGTCACGAACTGGGGCGTCGAGACCGAGTGGCTGGGCGACGAGCGCTACAGCGGAGACCGGGAGCTGGCGAAGCCGTTCGGCGCCGTGCAGATGGGCCTGATCTACGTGAACCCGGAGGGGCCGAACGGCGAACCGAGCGTCCTTGCAGCAGCCAAGGACATTCGAGAGACGTTCGCCCGCATGGCGATGAACGACGAGGAGACGGTGGCGCTCATCGCCGGCGGACACACGTTCGGCAAGTGCCATGGTGCTGTCGAGGAGCAGTACGTCGGTGCCGACCCCGAGGGAGCCTCCATCGAGGAGCAAGCCCTCGGCTGGAAGAACAGCGCCGGTAGCGGCAAGGGCGGCGACACCTACACCAGCGGGCTGGAGGGCGCCTGGACGCCCACGCCGGTGAGCTGGGACAACAGCTTTCTCGAAACGCTGTTCCGCTACGACTGGGATCTGACCAAGAGCCCCGCCGGTCACTGGCAGTGGCTTCCGACCGATCCGGCCGCGGCGACGACCGTGCCGGATGCGCACGATCCGTCGAAAAGCCATGCCCCCATCATGCTCACGACGGACTTGGCGCTCAGGATGGACCCGATCTACGAGCCGATCGCGCGGCGCTTCCTCGAACACCCGGACGAGTTCGCGGACGCCTTCGCCCGAGCGTGGTTCAAGCTGACCCACCGCGACATGGGCCCCGTCTCGCGCTACCTCGGCCCCGAGGTCCCCACCGAGGAGCTGATTTGGCAGGACCCGGTCCCCGCGGTCGATCACGAGCTGATCGACGACGAGGACATCGCCGCGCTGAAGGCGAAGGTCCTCGGCTCGGGCCTGTCCATCTCTCAGCTGGTGTCGACCGCGTGGGCGTCGGCTTCAACGTTCCGCGGCACCGACAAGCGCGGTGGCGCGAACGGCGCGCGCATTCGCCTCGCACCGCAAAAGGATTGGGAAGTCAACAACCCGGCCGAGCTGGCGAAGGTGCTTCAGACCCTGGAGCAGATCCAGGGGGACTTCAACGGCTCCGAGACCGGCGGGAAGAAGGTCTCTCTCGCTGATCTGATCGTGCTGGGTGGATGCGCGGCCGTCGAGCGGGCTGCCAGGAACGCCGGGCACGACGTGCAGGTTCCGTTCTCGCCCGGGCGTACCGATGCCTCGCAGGAGCAGACCGACGTGGAGTCCTTCGTCGTGCTCGAGCCCATCGCCGACGGGTTCCGCAACTACCTCGCGGGGGGCGACAAGAAAAGGGCGGCCGAGTGGTTGGTGGATCGTGCGTCCCTGCTTACGCTGACCGCTCCAGAGATGACGGTGCTCGTGGGCGGCTTGCGAGCCCTGAACGCCAACGTCGGGCAGTCGCAACACGGCGTCTTCACGGACCGGCCCGAGACGTTGACCAGCGACTTCTTCGTGAACCTGCTGGACATGAGCACGGAGTGGCAGCCGTCCTCGACCTCCGAAGGCGTGTACGAGGGGCGCGATCGCTCTACGGGCGAGCTCAAGTGGACCGGGACCGCCGTCGATCTCGTCTTCGGGTCGAACTCCCAGCTCAGGGCTCTGGCGGAGGTGTACGCCTGCGGCGACTCGCAGCGGAAGTTCGTCGATGACTTCGTCGCGGCGTGGGACAAGGTCATGAACCTGGATCGGTTCGACCTGGCCCGATCGACTCCGTGAGTTGCTTGAGGCCGACGGTCCTCGTACGAATCAGCGGCCTGCCTGGGCCGGTGCGAGACCTGGGCGATGGGCAGGCGGGTGGGTAAGAAGAGCGCCAACTGGCCACCTCGGCTCTCACGCCACATGTTAGTGGCGCCTCCAGACCGAGGTCGCAGTCTTGCCTGACAGCTTCGAGGGCCTAAGGCACGTAGCCATACGAAGGTTCGTTGCGCTCCTGAGACTCTCGCTCCTCCTGGCGCCCGTGGCGTCACTGCTCCCGGTTGCCCTCCACGCGCAGTGTGCCGACGGCACACCACCTCCATGTGACGTGACGGTACGACCCCAGGTTGTGGTAGCCCCCGTCGAGCCTCCGGCGCGAGACGAGCGTTCACGGAGCTTCCTGGTGCTCCCCTTCCGCAACGTGCGGGGTCTCGCCGACGACGACTGGCTCGTGTCCGCATCGCTCTCAATGCTGGCTGATGCGCTCGGTCAGTGGCAGGAGGTCTCCGTCGTGTCGGAGGAGCGCGTCTACCCGGCGCTCAGGCGTCAGGGTGTGACACCTGGAGAGGTGATCAGCGCGGAGCCGATTCGCCGAGTCGCGGAGGAGACCGGAGGCTGGACCGCCGTGACGG
Source organism: Gemmatimonadales bacterium (assembly GCA_046760725.1). Taxonomy (GTDB): domain Bacteria; phylum Gemmatimonadota; class Gemmatimonadetes; order Gemmatimonadales; family GWC2-71-9; genus JBHIEQ01. Next base: position 1,171 of record JBHIEQ010000251.1, on the reverse strand, counting down.
GCGAAGTGACGAGGCTGGGTAGCCGAGTGCGTGTCAGGGCGCGGGCATACGATGTGGCGGCCAATCGCGAGATCGTTCGAGTAACCGAAGAGGCCCCTGCCGAAGATGACATACCGGCTGCGTTCGAGAACATCGCGTCCAGGCTCCTTGCCACGGCCGGGCTGGTGGACACGGACGTGAACCTGCGATCTGTCACGACTGCGTCGCTCGATGCTCTAAAGGCGTATTCGCGAGGTCTCCGCCATTACAATCGTGCCGAAATGCTGCGAGCGAAGGAAGCGTTCGAGGAAGCGATAGCACTGGATAGCACGTTCGCGCTCCCGTACCTGCGGCTGGCAGAGGGGTCGCTGTTCATTAGTTGGGAAGCACTCTTCGACGGGGCCCATCCTGCCTACGGCTACCTGAGCCGTGCCGTGGCGCTGTCTGATCGGCTATCGCCGCGCGAAAGGCGCCTAGTTCACGCCATGGATGCCCTGTTTCACGCTCAGTTCGCTTCTGCGAGGGAGCAACTCGAACGCCTGCTCGCGCTCGACTCCGCGGACGCCGACGCGCTCACGGCGCTCGCGTGGCTCGAGAGCATGGACGGCGTTCTCGTCCCGGTTGATGGGAGGATGAGGATTCGCGGATCATTCAACAAGTCCAACAGCCTCGCCAAGAAGGCCGTGCTATTGGACCCCGCTCGATCCGTCGGCTATCAGATCCTCGTCAGAAACTACTTGACCGCGGGTGGATGGTTCATGGGAATGGTAGCCGCGGCACAGCGCGAGAGCGCGTCGCTGCCGGCGTACCTCCGGTCGACGGCCGGAACCATCCCCATGCTCCTGCTGCTGAAGGACACGCTGGAACTGATATCCATGCCGATGAGCCCCGCGCTCTTGGGAGGGGCTTACGAACAGGAACGCGTCAGGGCGCGCGCGGTGGCCAGAAGCTGGGTGGAGCGGTGGTTGGCCGCCAGCCCGGCGGTGGCGGAGGCCCATATGTGGGCGGCGCGCTTGTTCGAGCTGGAAGAGTCTTATGACGAGGCACTGAGCGAGCTCGCCACCGCGGATTCGCTCGGCGTGGAAACCGAGCTAGAAAATCTGGCGGCGCGCCGCATGGTCCTGCTCGCAAAGTCCGGCCGTCGCGCGGAGGCGTCGCAGTTGTCCGATTCGCTAAAGGCGAAGGGAATATT
>JBHIEQ010000250.1:0-4585 GCA_046760725.1 Gemmatimonadales bacterium | reverse complement strand
CTTGCGGTGGCGATGCGCCGGACCTGGCTGGTGCACTGGGCACCATTACGAGCACGGATCTCGCAGCCCACATCCAGATTCTGGCGTCCGACTCCTTCGAGGGCCGCGCGCCCTCGTCTCCCGGTGAAGAGAAGACCATCAACTACTTGAAGCGCGTCTTCGAGGAGTACCGGCTTCGGCCGGGTAACGGTGACACGTTCTTCCAGGAGGTACCGCTGGTCTCCATCACAGCGAGCCCGAACGCCACGCTTTCGGTGAGCGGCGGCGGCGTCACGAACCGGTACCGCTACGGCACCGATTTCATGGCTTGGACCCTTCGCGTCGTCGAGCGCTCGGAGTTGAGCAACTCGGAGATGGTGTTCGTGGGATACGGCGTCGTCGCCCCCGAGTACGACTGGAACGACTACGAGGGGTCGGAGGTGACGGGCAAAACTGTTGTGATGTTGGTGAACGATCCCGGGTTCGCAACCGAGGACACGGCGCTGTTCAACGGTCGCGCGATGACCTACTACGGCCGCTGGACCTACAAGTTTGAGGAGGCGGCGCGACAGGGCGCGGCCGGGGCGCTCATCGTGCACGAGACCGAGCCGGCGGCCTACCCCTGGGACGTCGTCGCGAGCAGCTGGTCCGGCCCGCAGTTCGGGCTCGTGAGCGCCGACGACAATATGTCACGGGCCGCGGTAGAGGGATGGATCACCGTGGAGACCGCTCGCGAGATCTTCGCACAGGCCGGACGAGACTACGACGAGCTGAAAGAGCAGGCGGCGCAGCGCGGTTTCAGGGCCGCTCCTCTGGAGCTCACCGCTTCCCTCAGCCTCCGAAACTCGATCGAGCGGTCCACGTCCAACAACGTGCTGGCTGTGCTGCCGGGCACCGACCGGGCGGACGAGTATGTGGTTTACATGGCTCATTGGGATCACTTCGGTCGTGACACCACGCTCGAAGGAGACCAGATCTACAACGGTGCGTTGGACAATGCGACCGGGACGGCGGGTCTTATCGAGCTGGCGCAGGCGTTCGCCTCCCTGGAGCAGCGGCCCCGGCGCAGCTTGCTGTTTCTTGCCGTTGCGGCCGAAGAGCAGGGCCTGCTGGGCTCGCTGCACTACGCCACGAATCCGGTTTATCCGCTCGAGAAGACCGTGGCCGCGATCAACATGGACGGCCTGAACATCCTGGGACCGATGCGGGACATCACGGTGGTCGGTTACGGTAATTCGGAGCTCGACGACTACCTGGCCGACGCGGCCGGAACGCAGGATCGCGTGCTGCGACCGGATCCCGAACCGGAGAAGGGGTTCTACTATCGATCCGATCACTTCAGTTTCGCCAAGCAGGGTGTGCCGGCGCTCTATGCAGATGCCGGCATCGACCACGTGATCCATGGCGAAGAGTGGACTCTGGCGCAGCGGGACGAGTACACCAACAAGAACTACCACAAGCCGTCCGACGAGTACGATCCGAGCTGGGATCTGTCGGGAGCTGTGGACGACCTGCGCTTGCTTTTCCGGGTCGGCTATCGCCTCGCCAATGAATCGTACTTCCCCAACTGGTCCGAAGGCACCGAATTCAGAGCGTTGCGCGACTCCATGATGGCGGAAGCCCACTAGCCTCCCGGGCCGTCGGGCTCGACTACGCCGATGTATGGCAGCGTGCGGTGCCGTTCGGCGTAGTCGAGCCCGTAGCCGACGACCCACACGTCGGGTATGTCGAATCCCAGATAGTCCACGGCGGCGTCGCTTCCACCACGATGATGCTTGCGCACCAGAGCGCAGGTGCGGAGCGATGCAGGGGAGCGGGTCTTTAGCAACTCCAGCAGGTAGAACAGGGTGCGGCCGGTATCGACGATGTCCTCGACCACGAGCACGTGCCGTCCCTCTATGCTGCGTCTCAAGTCCATCTCCAGCCGGACGGACTTCGCCTCGTCTCCCGCGGGGTAGCTGGAGAGCGCCATGAACTCGATGCACCGCGGCACGGTGAGCTGGCGCGCCAGGTCCGCGAGGAAGATGAATGCTCCCTTGAGCACGGCCACGAGCACGACCTCTCCCAGGTCCGCATAGTCGCGGGAGATCTCCTGCGCCAGTTCCGCCACGCGGCGGCGGATGGCGTCCTCCGCGATCAGGAGCCTCGGGGAATCCTGTGGAGACATCTCAGCCTGCACGGCGCATGGCCTCGCGCTCGAGACGCGCCAGGAACTGCCGTGCCCAGGCGTGCACGTTGTAGCGCTGCTCGCGCCTCTGTAGGGCATCGAGTCGGCGACGCCGCTCATCTTCCGGCATCGAGAGTGCCCGATGCAGCGCATCGGCGGTGCCGGCGATGTTGTACGGGTTGACGTGAATTGCCTCATGCATCGTCTCCGCCGCGCCCGCCATGTGCGACAGAACGAGCACTCCGGGATCGGCGACCTGGCATGCCACGAACTCCTTCGCCACGAGGTTCAGACCGTCCCTGAGCGGAGTCACGAGTGCCGCGTCAGCGTCGCGGTAGAGGGCCGCCAGCCGCTCGGGCGACACTGACCGGTAGAGATAGCGGATCGGAGTCCAGGTGGCGGTCGCGAACTGCCCGTTGACGCGACCCACGAGCTCATCGATGTGACGCGTGAGGTCCTGATACTCGGCCACCTCCGCCCGACTCGGTACTGCGATCTGAAGCAAAGTGATTCGTTGTCGATAGTGCGGGTAATGCTGCAAGAGCTGTGCGAACGCGAGGATTCGCTGCGGGATCCCTTTCGTGTAGTCGAGCCGGTCCACGCCGAGCACGAAGCGCTGCGGCGCGATTCCGGTCGGTGGCGCCGACTCCGCGAGCGAGCGGTAGTACTGAAAGTCGATGCCGAGCGGAAACGCCCCGATCGCGGTGTCAACGCCGTCGAGAGTCACCACCTTGCCGCGCCGGTCCACCCTCACCCCCAATAGCCGCTCGACGCAATCGAGGAAGTTCTGGACGTAGCCGGGGACGTGGAACCCGACAATGTCGGCACCCAGAATACCCTTGAGGACCGACTTAGCCCAGGGTAACAAACGGAACACGTCGTAGGGCGGGAAGGGAATGTGGAGGAAGAAACCGATCGGCGCGCGCGCGGTCCGCTCCCGGAGCATCAGCGGCATCAGCGCGAGCTGGTAGTCGTTCACCCAGACGAGATCACCCGGCACATAGTGTCGGGCCGCGATGCGCGCGAACCGCAGGTTCACCTGCTGATAGGCGGCCCAATCCCGCGCATGGAACACCGCGCGCCCGGGCATGGTGTGGAACAGCGGCCACAGCGTCCTGTTCGAGAAACCGTAGTAGAATCGCTTGACCTGATCGCGCGTGAGGGTCACGGGAACGATGCGATAGGGATCGGATTGCAGGGCGATGCGCTCGCCCCTCCGGAGCTCAGTCCCCGGCCATCCGATCCATACGCCCGTGTATCGCTCGAGCGGCGGCTCGAGTGCCGAGACCAGTCCTCCCGTTGTTCGCGTGCGCTCGGTGCCCCCGGTGCCGCGGCGCAGCGTGAACGGAAGGCGATTACTGGCTACGATGAGACCGCGGGAGGCGGACGGGCGTGCGCGTGGCATCGTTAATAAGGTAGCACGTCGGCCACGGGTTGTTAGCGGAGAGGCCCGCGCTGTTACTTTTCGGCCGCAGCCAAACCGCCAACGGCCAACCGTAAACCGCCAGCCGCCTGCATGTCCCAACTCCTCTCCCTATCTCGCACCTATCCGTCGCGCTACGGCGCTCCGGCGATAGCGTGGATCGATTCCACGATCTTTCGGATCCATTACTTCACATACTGCCTGGAATGCACCTTCTGCCACGACTGGTGCTGTCAGTTCGGTGTTGACGTGGATCTCGTTCATTATCGGGTGATTCAGCGGCACAGCGACGCACTCGAGGCCTACACGGGCATTGCCCGAGGTGACTGGTTCACTGAGGAGTACGAGGAGGATCCCGGTGTCCCCGGCGGTGGTTCGATGCGCACCGCCGCGCGGAGAGGGGCGTGTGTGTTCCTGAACCGGTCTGGCCGCGGCTGCCTACTCCACGCGTTTGCGATCGAGCGGGGGATAGACTACCGCGAGCTCAAGTCGCTGGTGGACTGCCTGTTTCCGCTCTCCTTCTATGACGACGTACTGTGCCCCGCGGACGAAGTGGAGGAGGGTTCACTCGTCTGTGTGGGCACCGGGCCGACGCTGTACCGGGGTCTGCGGGACACGCTGGAGTACTACTTTGGGAAGGGGTTCGTACGGGAACTAGACGCGATGGAGCGTGCGGGCGGATCTAATAGGTAGCTTGGCCGTGAGCCGCATAGCCCATCGTGCGCTGTGGGCGGGTTGGCGCGGCAACCTTGGCCCGGACGGATCGGGAGCGCGTACATGTGGCCTCCCAAGCTGCCGCGCCCACCTGCCCCCACGCACGCTCAGGGATGTGCGGCTCCCGGCCGGCTACCTACCGGATCAGTCGTGCTCTCTCGGGGCTCCCGCTACCGCTCCTTGCCTTGCCTACCCGCCGATTGAGTACGCGATCGTGGTCGTCACCAGCATGTCGTGCTTCTCGACCCCCGGGCGCGGCCTGCTGTCGAGCTCGTTCAGGATGCCCAGCCGGAAACCGCTCC
>JBHIEQ010000249.1:0-4589 GCA_046760725.1 Gemmatimonadales bacterium | reverse complement strand
TGTGGGCTCACGCGGGGTGCCGAACGCTGTGAGCAGGAGCGGGATGAGGGCCTCGGGCGGGATGCGCTCGGAGAGGCCGGGCACCCCTGGCCGCAGCGTGCAGATCCCGCGCACGATGAGGTCAATGTCCACACCCGCCTGTGAGGCCTGGTACAGGAGTCCCACCATCTCCTTATCGCTGAGGGAGTTCATCTTCGCCTGGATCAAGCCGCCCTTTCCTGCTCGCGCGTGCTCCATTTCCCGATGTATCAGCTCGCGCAGCCGCGGGATCATGTTCGTCGGCGACACGATCAGCCGCTTGAAGTCCGCCTGCGGCGATCCGGACGAGCCGGTCAGCTCGTTGAACAGCACGTTCAGGTCGGCGGTGATGCTCTCGCTCGCGGTGAACAGTCCCAGGTCCGTGTAGAGCCGCGCGCTCCAGGGGTTGTAGTTCCCCGTACCCACGTGTCCGTACCGCTTCACGACCCCGTCGGTGCGGCGCACGATGAGCATGATCTTGGCGTGGGTCTTGAGGCGTACCAACCCGGTCACGACGTGGATGCCCGCCCGCTCCAGCTGTTTGGCCCAGACAAGGTTGCGCTGTTCGTCGAACCTTGCCTTGAGCTCCACGAAGACCGAGACATCCTTGCCCTGTCCCGCCGCGCGCTCCAACGCGTTGCCGATCGCCCACGGCCCGCCAGGACGGTAGAGCGTGAGCTTGATCGAGACCACGTCAGGGTCGTCGGCTGCCTCGATCACCCAGCGCTCGAAGCTCCGCTCGAAGGAGTCGTACGGGTGGTGGACGAGGACATCGTGCTCGTCCAACACGTCGAAGATTGAACGGTCGCTCGGGAACCGATCGGCACCCTTGAAGGGCTGATAGTCCAGCTCCGGTATGTCGAGGTCGGCTATCTCTGCAAGCGCCCCGAGATCCACCATGCCGTCAACGGCGTAAACGTCTCCCTCGGTGAGCACGCCGGCGCGGTCGCCTTCCTCGAACCGCAGCTCCCGCAGCAGGAGACCCCTGATGGTATCCGGCATGGAGCTCTCGATCTCCAGCCGCACTACGGGAGCGCGAGGCCGGCGGCGGATCTCTTCCTCGATCGCCTGGGCGAAGCTCGCTGCATGAGTCTCGTCCAGCTCGAGGTCGCCCGCGCGAGTGAGGCGGAACGGATGCACTTCTTCGACCCGCCGGCCGGTGTAGAGCGCGCCGAGGTTCGCGCGGATGACCTGCTCCAGGGGCACGAAGTGGCAGCTGTCAGGAAGCTGCACGAACCGCGGCACCGCGTCGGGAACGCCGATGTGGGCGAAGTGAATCGAGCCCGAGCGTTCATCCCGTACGGTCGCCGCGAGGGACAGCAGGAGGTCCTCGATGAACGGGAACGGATGTCCGGGCGCCAGCGTGATCGCCTTCGGCGTGAGGAGAGGGAAGATCTGCTTGTCGAAGAACTCGCGCAGATAGCCCCGTTCTCCTTCGGACAAGTCGTCCCAGTTGCGGATTCTGATTCCCCGCGCGGGCAGCTCTTCTTCCAGGAGCTGTTTCGCGCACGCGTACTGGCGTTCCACCAGCGCCCGAATGCGCACCGCCATCGCTTCCAGCGTTTCCTCCGGCGTGAGGCCGTCAGGCGAAGGCTTTGTGGCGCCGGCGGCGACCGCCTGCTTGTGTCCCGCCACCTTGATCGAGAAAAACTCGTCCATGTTCGAGCTGAAGATGGACAGGAACAGCACGCGGGCGAGGAGCGGCACTCCGGGGTCCTCGGCGAGCGCGAGCACTCTTGCGTTGAATTCCAGCAGGCTCAGCTCGGTGTTGAAGAACTGCTCCGGCACGGGGCGGGATGTGTCGAGCTTCTCTTCCGGCAGCACCGGCATGCGCAAGGCCGCCAGCGTCTGGCGGCTCGAGGCGACGACGGGGTCCAGGCTCTCGTCTTGCACGTCGCCGGTCACTGAGGTCGGCTCTACCGCGACCCACTCCGGAAGGAGATCGCTGCGTGATGCCACGGTCAGTGCGGCGAGCGTCTTGCTGTGCCGCAGCACAGGAGAGCCGACTCGCGCCACGAGCTCGCTCGGCGCGAACCACTCGAGGCCGGCCGACTGCATCGTGATCCCGCGACGCAAGCGTCGGGCCACCCACACCTCGATCGTGGGGCGCGTAGGCGTGGCCGGCACCACGCCCAGGAGCAGAACCTGTCCCTCGACGCTCCCCAGGGCTTCGCGCATCAGCTCGCGGCAGGACTGCTCTCCGCTTCCCTGGTGGAAGAGGAGCCGCAGGTCTCCGTCGCCTCGAGCCAATGCGAACCGGCCCTGTTCCACGGCGATGACGGTGACCTCGCGGTTGCCTTGCACATCTCTTGCGAGCTGCTCGCTCTCGATCTGTTCCAGTAGTAGCTCCGCGCGCTCCAGCTCTCCGACGAACGTGGTGCGGAGTCCGCTGTTGTCCTCCAGGGCGTTGGCCAGGTCGCGGATCTCGACGGGACTGCCGCGCAGCTGTCGAATGGTGAGCGTGTTCAAGTGTCCCGTGAGCTGCTGTTGTCTCACGGTGACCGCGTCGTAGAGGAACTCGAACTGATCGACCGGCAGTACACCTGCTCGTCCGCGTCGCACGTGACGTTCGGTCGTCAGGTCGAGGCGCGGTTGGAGCTGTCCCGGATCGATTATGGAGCGCAGGCGACGCGCCGGATCGGAGCTCCCGCGCAGCGCGTCGGCGGCCTCCAGCTCGGTGACCTCCGCCTCGTAGAGCTGAGCGTCCGCCGAGCCGTCCTCCCCGTCGGCCGTGCGTCCGATCCTGAGCGTGAGCACCCGCCGGTCGTCTGAGTGCGTGCGCACCCTGCACACGATGCCGCGCCGGCGCAGCTCGCCGTCCACCGTGTCGAAGTACACGTCGCGGAAGAAGCTGCGATCCGGACCGCGGGCTTGCCGCAAACCGAGCGGCAATGCCTGGTCCACGAGCTCACGCAGCTTATCTGCGCTGGGCGCCTCGAGTCTCAGTTCAGCGCGGGGCGGCACGGCCGTCCGAGGCGGTGGGTCCCGCCAGCCTCACGTCTGCCGGCATTTACGGATGAACTCGCGTTCCACTTTCCGCTGGTCGTTGATCGTCTCGTAGAAGTCGTCGAAGTACTCCAGCGTCTTCTCCAGGTACTTCTCGTCGAGTCCCTCCTGATTGCGGTACAGGTCGTAAAGGTCTTCCTTCTTCTCGTTGAACAGCTGGAATACCGGCGCCAGCTCCTCCGGAGCGCGACAGTACCCGCGGTATAGTCGCTCCCTCACGTTGCGAATGCCGAGGTCGGGATCGGGCTTCGCGTAGGGCGTCGCGATGACTCCCGCCCAGTCGAAGTCGAACGGTATCGCATAGGGGATCTGCGCCTCATCGGCCATCAACTCGATATTGTGCGGTCCCGACACCTCCCAGTCCGTGTTGCCCATCAGGTACTGGAACACGTACAGCATGCCGATCAGGTTGTAGTCGGTCATCTCCGCGTTCAATCCCTGCAACTCGAAGATGTCCATCCCGTTGCGCGCGGCCATCCTGTCGTCGTCCTCGATGAAGAACGCCCACCGTGTGATCGGTTCGTCGTCCGATCCCGCATCGACGTAGGTGATCCGCGCCAGGCGGACCCGAAAGCTCTTGTCGGTGAAGAGGTTGTAGGTATTCCTGGAGAACGTACTGCTCGTACTCCCGTTTGTTGTCCTGGCAGTGCACGACGAGCTTGAGCTTGTCCTCTCCCTCGAACACCGTGCCGGCCGTCTGCTTCTTCTTGAGGTTGAGGCGGATCGGCGGGAAGTTGCACGTGCGGCGCTGGAGGCGGAAATGCCCGCGAGTCCGCACCTGGATGTCGAGTGTCACCGTGTCACCGCCGGCGTCAACATAGCTCAGCTCGGCCGGGCGCTCGTCCTCCTCCTGGTCCCGATCCCTTCTGAGCTGCTTGAAGTTCGCCTCGAGCCTGAGCGCTAGCGGGTCATGTGAGGCGAACAGTACCGCGTTCGCCGCGGCGGCGCTGTCCTCCGGTGAGGGTGGCTGTATCTCCACCTGCGCAAGAGAAGGGCTCGCGACCACGAGCGCAGCGGCCACCAGCGCAGCGGATCTTACCGTCGGCGCCCTACAGCCACCCCTTGCCGCGAAAGTCGCGCAATGCATCGACGAATACCTCCATTTCCTCGGGAAGACCGATCGAGATCCGGTTGTACTCGAGCATCGGTGGGAAGGGACGCCCCACCCTTATGTTCCTCTCGCGCATTCGCGCGATATATGTCTCGAGATCGCCCTTTATGCGGTGCATCACGAAGTTCGTGTGCGAGGGGAGGTACTCGAGCCCCAACTCGTCGAGGGCTGCGTACAGAATCGCCTTGCCACGGTTGTTCGCCTCGAGGCTTCGCCGAGCGAACTCCTCGTCCTCCAGGCTCGCCTTGGCCGCGAGCAGGCTGAGGTTACTGACGTTGTTGCGACCCTGGAACGCCCGCAGGCGCCGGGCCGTTGCAGGATCCGCGACCCCAAAACCCACACGCATGCCGGCCATCGCGTAAATCTTCGAGAAAGTGCGCGCGACAACCACGTTGGGTCGCTCGTGCACCCACTTGACGGAAGACCAGTAGCTGGCATCGCGCACATAGTGGAA
>JBHIEQ010000248.1:0-4624 GCA_046760725.1 Gemmatimonadales bacterium | reverse complement strand
CCCAGCTTCTGGGTCAACGCCGCGTACCAGTACATCCGGCAAGACAAGCGGAGGGGGCGGGTGCGCGACTACCCGTCCGGCATGACGTCACAGGAGGTGGCGAACACGATCAACTCCGGCCTGTACGACTTCTTCGCGCATTTGGCCGGCATCACATTGACCGTCAAGTTCTGAGCGAGGAACGACCATGCTACGACGAAGCGATTTCCAGAGGGTCATGAGCGTGGCGCTACTCGCCGGAGCGCTCACGGCCTGCATAGACGACGAGACTCTTCTCCCACCCGAGCCCGCGGCGGGCGGCATGTTCTCTCGCTACGTCGCGATCGGGAACAGCATCACCGCCGGCTTTCAGTCGGGTGGAATCAATGAGACCACACAGCTCCAGTCCTACGTGGCGCTCCTGGCCGAGGGGATGGGACACACGATTGGGGAGACATTCAGAATCCCGCTCATGAACAACCCGGGATGCCCTCCGCTCTATGCCGACATATTCACGCAGGCGCGCACGGACACTATTCCCAATGACTGTGCGCTCCGCAAGGAAGCTGAGCCGTTCCTTAACAACGTGGCCGTGCCGGGCGCGGCCGTGATCGACGTCTTCACCAACTTTGACGCCGCGAGCAACCCGAATCCTCTCACGACTTTCATACTGGGTGGGCGCTCGCAGGTGGAGGCCGCGCGAGAGGTGCAGCCCACGTTCGTGACAGTGTGGATCGGAAACAACGACGTTCTGGGCGCGATCCTCGACACGAGTGCGTTTGCGGGCAGCCAGCTCATCACGGATACGACGACCTTCGCGTCGCGCTACGGTGCGATGATGGACTCGCTCGACGCGATCGGGACCATTCAAGGCGGGGTGCTGGTGGGCGTGGTGCAGGTGACCGGTGCGCCGTACGTGTCGCGGGGCGGCGCGTATTTCCTCGCGGCGACCCAGATCCCGACGCTTACAGTAGACCTGAACTGCCTGGACGCGGTCCCGCTCACGGCGACCGATACGGCGTTCGTCATGGTGCCGTTCCATTACGGGGCGCCGCTTCTCTCGGCCGCGGCAGCGGGGGTACCGACGACGCTGGACTGCTCCGACGGCCACGTCATCTCAGCTCTGGAGACCGCGTCCATGATGGGCACGGTCGAGGCGTACAACAGAGTGATCTCCGCGGAGGCGGCGGAGCGAGACTGGGTCTATGTCGATCCCAACGCTTTGCTGCTGACGCTCGCCGCCGACACCTCGGCGATTCGGCCGTTCCCGGCGTTCCCGCCCGATCCAGCCTCGGCTACGACCCCGTTTGGATCGGCGCTGAGCCTGGACGGCATCCACCCCAGCGCCGCAACGCACGTGACGATCGCGAACGCGCTGGTCCAGGCGATCAACGCGGCGTACAAGACCAACATCTCGCCGGCCACTTCGATAGTCGCGGGGAACTAAGGCGCGTTTAGGGGGGATCATGGGCGGGAGGTTCACCACGGTGGGCCTCCCGCTCGGTTATGCAGAAACGTGAAGCGGGCGCAGGCGAGCGTGCGAGCCGTAATGGCGCGGTCGAGCAGGCGAAGGGCACCCGGAGGTTGTACAGCCGCCTCGGCTCGTTCGACTGCACCTGTGCGGGCACGCTTCTCCAAGACGCCTATTAGATTCCCCGCGCCGATGCCTCGCCGACTCGTTCTGATCGCCGCAACGGCTGCCGCAGCTGCGGCCACCGCCGCGCCCGCGCTCGCGCAGTACCCCGACGCGCGCACGATTCCTCGCGGGGCGCTGCGCTTCGGATTCGCACCGGAATACCTGAACTGGAATCAGCGCTTCGGCGTGAACGGCGAGATCGAGCCGTGGGGGATGGATCTCACGGCGGATTCGGCCGGCGTGCAGATACTGCCGTCTCTCTCGTGGCCCGAACGGAGCGTCGGTTCCATCGTAGGTGACAGCTCGTACCGCATGACCTTCGGCGCGATCACCACGACGCTGGACGCGGACGTGAGGAAGCTCGCCTTCAACTTCCAGCTCGGGGTGACCGACCGTCTCACGATCGCAGTTTCGGTTCCCTTCGTTACGTCCAGGATTCAGGCGGACGTCGTGATCGATTCCACTGACGCAAACGTGGGACTGAACCGCGGGAGCTTTCTTGCGGGCGATCCTGCGGCTGCCGTGGCGATTCAGACACTGCTCGCCGAGCTGGACGCAGCAGTTGGCTTCATCGAGGGGCAGATCACGGCCGGCGCCTACGGCTGCCCCACCAGCGCGCAGTGCGATCAGGCGAGAGACCTCGTGACGCGCGCGCGAGAACTCGCGTCCAATCTCGGCTCCCTCACCGGTTTCACCAGCAGCGGCCCCGTCGAGGGCGGCGTGGTTCCATTCACGCCGCTCCAATCATCGGCCGAAGGCCAGGCGATCCTCCAAGCGATCCAGAGCCTGGTGACCGAGCTTCAGACATTGGGCGCGGTTCCTCCCAGCGCCACACTCCCCCTCCCCACCGAGCGCGCGGGAGTCGAGACGTTCCAGAGTGTCCTCACCGCCCAGGAGTTCGGCTACAGCGCCTCGGCCGGGATCGAGTTCATCAAGTATCGCCAGAAGTTCGGCGATGCCGAGGTGGGCTTGCGATGGGGGGCGATTCAGCGACCGTCGCTGCGGGCGATGCTGATCGGCACCGTGCGCCTTCCCACGGGGCGCCGCGATGAGCCGGACCACTTCATCGATCTCTCCACGGGGGACCGGCAGACCGATCTCGAAGGCGGACTGGAAGCCGTCTGGGCGCCGGGAAACGCGTTGGCGCTCGCAGTGAGCGCGTCCTACAACGCCCAGCTCGGCGACAGGCTGACCAGACGCATAACGACGCCGGACCGGCCGATAGCGCCGCTTTCGAGTCGCTACGCGGTACAACGCAACCTGGGGGACGTGCTACGATTCGCCGTCTATCCGTCGGTTCGGCTGACTGAAGGGTTTACTGCATACGGCTCGGCGAGCTACTTCCGAAAAGGGCAAGACAGCTACGTGCTCAACTTGATTTGCCTGTTGCCCCCGTGTCCGCCGAGCGAAACGTTGCTCGAGCAAGAAACCGCCATGCGCTCCTGGAGCTTCGGCGCCGGCATTCACTATCACAACGAGGGTCGCGGCGGGAGCGCCTTGCCGATCCAGGCGGGGATCGACTACCGCGCGGCGTTCAGCGGCTCGGGGGGAATGACGCCCAAGGACGTGCGGTTGCACTTCTACCTCAGGCTGTATAAAAGGGTGTTTGGGGGCTAGCGGTTGGCGGTTGGCCGTTAGCCTCCGCCTTTCTTGAGCAGTTCCCTCGCGTGCCGAACCGCCGTCTTGTCACCGGCATCTCCCAGCATTCGCGCTAGCTCGTCCACCCGCCGCTGCCCCTCCAGTGCGGTGACGTCTGCGGTCGCGATTCCACCTCTGGCGCGCTTCGCCACCCTCACGTGATGTGACGCCCGTGCCGCAATCTGCGGCAGATGGGTGATCACCAGCACCTGCCGCGTTCGACTCACGTGAGAGAGCGCCTCGCCCACCTGTGCCGCCACCTCTCCGCCGATCCCTTGATCCACTTCGTCGAACACGAGTGTGGGCACGGCGTCGTGCTGCGCGAGCACGACCTCGAGAGCCAGCATGAGGCGCGACAGCTCACCTCCGCTCGCGACCTGAGCGAGCGGGCGAGCGGGAATGCCCGGGTTGAGCTGCACCATGAACCGGACTGTGTCGGCGCCGGCAGCGGTCACGGTTTCCGCCTTGCCCAGCTCCACACGGAACTCGCCCTCGGGCATCCCCAACCCCGGCATCAGTGCCTGGACGTCACGGGCCAGACGACCCGCCGCCTTCTTACGCTTTGCCGACAGCGCCTCTGCTGCCCGCTCGAGCTCGTGCTCGGCCTCTCTGCGGCACTCGGATAAGTGCTCCAGGTCGAAATCAGCGGTGTCGAGGAGATCCAGCTCACGGCGCGCTGACTCGCCGGTCTCCAGCACGTCCTCGATCGTGGGCCCGTATTTCTGGAGCAGCCGGTAGAGGAGATCGCGCCGCCGCTCCACCTCGGCTAGCCTCGCGGGATCAGCATCGAGATCGGCGGCGTATTCGCTCAACACAAGAGCCAGCTCATCCACGTTGGCCTGCGCTGCCTCGATGAGCTCGCGCCAGCGTCCCACGCTCGCGTCGATCCGCTCGAGCTGCCCGAGCGTCTTTGCCGCAGCGCCGAGCGCGCCCGCCGCCCCCACCGCCCCCGCCGATTCCGCCTCCCCTACCGCTCCACCCTCCAATAGCTCAAGCAGCCGCTCGGCCAATCGCGTTATCTCCTCCACGTTTCCCAGTCGCCTGGCCTCGATCTCGAGCGCCTCGTCCTCTCCCTTACGGAGCCTGGCGTCTGCTATCTCGCGGGCCACGTGTCGCAGGTAATCGGCGCGCTTCACCACGTCGTCCCGCCGTGCCAGGAGCTCCAGCTCCTCGCGCCGCAGCCGCTCTGCCTCCTCGAATGCGCGTCGCACCGCCTCTCTCTCCTCCAGCGCATTGCCGAATGCGTCGAGGATGTCCCGCTGGCTGGTCGAGAGGAGCAAGGATTGCGTCTCGTGCTGTCCGTGCAAATCGACGAGCGCACGACCCATTGTCGCCAGCTGCGTCGGCGGCATCCCCGACCTGATCGAGGAC
>JBHIEQ010000247.1:0-4682 GCA_046760725.1 Gemmatimonadales bacterium | reverse complement strand
GCAGGAGACCAGGTATGCCTTGTGTACCGCGATCTTCTCTCGCGCTATCTCGGCGACCGAACGCATGACCTGTACGGTGTCGGGCCCCGAGACATGCGGGCTGATCTCTGCGAGATCGACCGTGATCTCCCCCGCGCATCCGGCGTCGTCGTCGGGGGCGGGCGGCTCTCGCGACCAGCGATCGAGGTCCCGGTCGGTGAAGCGCGTGACCCCGAGCTCTGCGAGAACGCGCTTCCGCTGCGACAGGTAGTCTATTGTCACTCGATCCACCGGGAACCATCCTGCCAGCGCGCCCCACTCGGTGGTCATGTTGGCGATGGTCATGCGCTGGTCCGCGCTGAGAGACGCAACCCCCGAACCGCCGAACTCCACGACCGCGTTCAGCACCTCTCCCTGGTTGTACAGGCCACACAGGGTCACGATCACGTCCTTGCCGGTCGAACCCTCGCGCAGCTCTCCCTCCAGCGCGACGCGCACGGTGCGCGGTACCTGCCACCAGAACTCTCCCGTCGCCCAGATGGCGGCCGCGTCGGTGCGCACCACCGGAGTGCCGAGCGCGCCCAGCGCGCCGTACATGTTGGAGTGGGAGTCGGAGCCCACCACCAGCGAGCCGGGCACCACGTAGCCGTGCGACACCATGATCTGGTGGCCGATTCCCGTTCCTGCGGGATAGAAGTCTATGTCGTGTCGGCGAGCGAACGCCTCTATGTCGCGATACTTGGCAAGGTTACTCTCGGACCGGTTCTGGATGTCGTGGTCCAGTGCGAAGACCGGCTGCCTGGGATCGTGAATGCGAGTGGCTCCGATCGCTTCGAACTTCTTGATCACGGCCGCCGTATTGTCGTGAGTCATCACGTGCCGCGGCCGGAGTGAGACGACATCTCCCGCCCTGAGCGGTCGCGCGGGGCCTTCGGTCATATGTTGCTGTGCGATCTTCTCAGCAATCGTCTGGCCCATGATGATCCCCCCAAGCCACTAGAGGTCGGCCTTACAGCGCTTCATGAGGCCCGAGATCGTTCTCCGTCCCTCGAGCCTCCACACGGTCTTCTTGAGTCGAACCCGCGCCGCTTCGGATAGCACCGGTGCGGCGAGGGCGTCGAACTTGTCCTCGATCTCCCGGTCACTTAGCGGATTTCGCGGATCCCCCTTGGGATAGTCGAGCCGTTTGGTGATCTCGCGGCCGTCGGTAGTGGTCACCGTTACTATCGCGCGCTGGAGTCCGGGAAACACCTGCTCGATCTCGGGATCGGCCACGACCTCCACTTTCGGGAGCTGCGCCCGGATCGTGGGATCCATGATGCGCGACGCCTCGAACTGAGCCGGCGTCACCTGCCGGTCCACGATCGCCGCGGCGATCACGTAGGGGAGGCTGTGGTCGGCGGTCTCCTTGGTACGCGGTTGGTATTTAGAGGGGTCGGCGAGGATGTCCGCTGCGCGCGCCAGAGAGCGAACCAGGACCTTCTCTATCTGGCCCGGCGCCAGGTCGTTGTCACGTACGATGTCCAGGACCGCGGAGATCGGGGTGTGGGTCAGAGCCTCGGTGGGAAAGGCCTTCATGCCGCAGCGCTCGATCCTCCACGGGCTGCCGAGGCCTTCAATCAGCACATCGAGCTTCCACTCCGGTCCCAATACGTGTACCAGTCCCTCTTTTCCGTCTATCACGTGTTCCGGGCCGGTATAGCCTTTCTCGGCGAGCAGTGCCGCGAGCACTCCCGACTGCGTTGCGAGCGGATCTACGGTGTTCTTCATCATCGTGAGCTTGCCCGCGGTCACGGCACCCAGCGTGGCGTGGCGCGAGGCCGAGATTCCGATGGCGTGCTGGATCTCTTGCCAGCCCAAGCCGAGCATCCTCCCCGCCACGATGGGGGAGACGAACGCCGTGAGAGTCGCGTGATGCCAACCGCGCTCGCGAATCCCGGGGAACGCGGCTTCGCACATGCGCATCTCGAACTCGTGCCCCAGCACGATTCCCACGATTAGATCGCGGCCGTTCCGTTTCGCCCGTTCGCCACACGCGATCGCCGCCGGAATGATGTCGGACGGATGTGACGGATCCTGCTGCCAGTAGATGTCGTTGTAGTCCATGACTCGGATCATGAGGGCGTTTGCCAGCGATGCCGTGACAGGATCGGTTCGCTTACCCGTTCCCAGAACCGTCGCGGCCCCGCGGCCTCCGGTCTCTCCCAGCACGTCGAGCGCGATGCGGGCGTCTTCCTGACGGAATCCTCCGAGGGCGCAGCCCAGTGAATCCAGGAGGTATCTCTTGGCCTCGTGAACGGCTCGTTTGCCCAGAGTGTCGAAGCGGAGCTCGGACGCCCAGCGCGCCATGGTCTCCGTGATGGTCCCTGACATCCCCCTCTCTCCCGCTGGCTCAGCGCTACAGGTTCTTGAACGGCAGATAGCTCATGAAGTCGGCATGATGCACGATGATCGCCTCGGTGCTCCGCTTCACCAGATCGCCTTCGGCAGCGTGGGTGGCGATGATGTGGCAGACCGAGTCGGGCACGCCGCACGACATGGCGAGGGCCACGCCCGTGAACGGGTGCCGCAGGTTCTTGCCGCGCTCGCTCTGCCGCGCCTCGCCTTCCACCTTCTCGTACTCCAGCAGCTTGCCCACGTCCGCGAGGATCGCGCCCGCGATCACCGTATCCATGTCAATCACGAGGGAGTTCCCCATGAACTCCCGCATTGCGCTGGCGCCCTCGCGCGCGATGTGCACGACGCAGCGCTTGTGCTCCATGAACGTCGCGGGGCAATCGGGAACCAGGAGGGTGAAGGGGATCTCAAGCAAGTCGTCGGGCTCAAGCGGGGAGAGCTCAAACGCCCTGATCCACGTCTCCGTCACACGCTCGCGCAGCTCCTCGTCCTCGATCCACTCGAGCTCCGGCCAGAGGTGTTGGACGGCTTTGCGCATTGAACAGGCTCCTTGTGGTCTCCTCAGGCGGTCGGAGGGTGGTGGGGGATCCCACGATTAAGCCAACACCTCGCGCAGAATCCCAAGTGCCTGCTCCACGTCACTCTCGCTGAAGATGAGCGGTGGGCGGAAACGGATCGACTTGCTGCCGCAAGGAAGACAAGCCAAGCCCTGCTCCCAGCATGACAGTCGCACGCGGTCCCGGGTCTCTCTGTCCGGCAAATCGAAGGCCAGCATGAAACCGCGCCCCCGTGCGTTCGTCACTTGCTCGAGGTCACATTCCAGGGCCTGGAGCCCCTCCAGGAACACTCTCCCGACCTTGGCGGCGTTCTCTACGAGCCCGTCTTCGGCCATGATCTCCAGGTAACGCGTGCAGCGCACCATGTCCACGAGGTTCCCACCCCACGTGGAGTTGATGCGTGAGGATACCCGGAAGACATTGTCCTTCACCTCGTCGATGCGCGCAGTACTCATGATGCCACAGACTTGCGACTTCTTGCCGAACGCCACGATGTCAGGTGTGACTCCCAGCTGCTGAAAGGCCCACATGCTGCCGGTCGCGCCGAATCCCGTCTGCACCTCGTCGAAGATCAAGAGGGCGTCGAATCGATCGGCGTAGTCCCGGAGCCGCTGGAGGAACTCCGAGCGGAAATGGTTGTCGCCTCCCTCGCCCTGGATCGGCTCGATCAGGATCGCCGCGATCCCGCTGGGATCTCTGGCGAATGCCTCCTCGATCTCCTGCGCCGCACGGTCCTCGGCGGTCCGAACCGCTGCCTCGTCGAGCGGGAACCGGATCGCGGGGCTGGAAATCCTGGGCCACGTAAACTTGGGGAAGTCGGCAGTCTTAGTGGGATCCGTGTTGGTAACGGAAAGCGCGTAACCCGTGCGACCGTGAAACGCGTCGCGGAAGTGCAGGATCTTGTCCCCGCCTCCCTCTATTCCGCGCGACCGGTTGAGCTTTGCCTTCCAGTCGAACGCGGCCTTCATCGCGTTCGCGACAGCCACCGCTCCGCCCGCGACGAAGAACAGATGGAGAAACTCCGGTGGCGCCGCATGGGCGCGGAAAGCCTTCACGAACGCAGCGTACTCGCACGAGTAGACGTCGCTATTCGCGGGGTTGCTGAGCGCGGCCGCGAGCAGCGCCTTTCGGAAAACGGGATCCTCCATCTTGGGATGGTTGTAACCGATGGGGAGCGTCGAGAAACACGAGTAGCAATCGAGATACTCCTTTCCCTCCAACGCATCCACCATCACCGCCCCGTGCGACTTCTCGAGATCGATGACTATGTGGAATCCGTCCACCAGGATGTTCTCCCGGAGGATCGGGAACACTTGATCGGCGGTCACCACCGTGTGCGACATCGCACCTCCGGTCGGTACCCAGTGAGCCGCTGCGGCAGGGACAAACGTGCCAACGACACGCACGCAGCGCGCCAGAAATAGCTGGCTGGTTGAATTCCCGATGCCTAAAGAGGGCAGCCGGTCTGCGGTGGTTGTTTGACTACCCCAGCACCGGGAAGGGAAATGTAACCCGTGGTCTCCGGGGAGGGGAGCGCGCTTCGGGCTATGTACAACGGCGAGGCGAAGTTAGGTAGCGCTATGGACCGCCACCGTGCCGCACTCGGCCGCCGAATCACCGGTTCGCCGAAGCTCGTGCGGCGTGTCGGCGATGTCGGAGTAGATCTCGACTCGCTCCACCCGCTCCACGTCGACCTTCTCCAGCAGCGCGGGCGACGCCAGACGATGCCCGTCGAGCAAGACTTGGGGC
>JBHIEQ010000246.1:0-4715 GCA_046760725.1 Gemmatimonadales bacterium | reverse complement strand
CCACGATGGCGGGGGCCGCCGACCGCTGCGTGATTCCCGAGCATCCCTTCAGCATGGAGCGCCTGGCCGAGCTGCTAACGGAGGACCGGCGCCGGAATCCCAGCAGGTACTCGGTGGTACTCGTGTCGGAAGGGGCACGAATGCCGGATCGGGAAGGGATGACGTTCGAGGACCAACGCGTCGACCAGTTCGGACATCGGAAGCTGGGCGGCATCGGAGATCTCGTATCGGCGCGCCTCAAGGAGTTGTCACCGCGGTTCAACAGTGGCAAGACCATCAACGTGGTGAGTCAGAGACTGGGATACCTCGTTCGGTCGGGTGACCCGGATGCGGTTGACTCGATCGTTGGGATGGCGTTCGGCAACTACGCTCTAGACCTGGTGCAAGCTAGACGCTTCGGCCGGCTGGTAGCATTGATCAAGGGATGTTACGACAGCGTTCCGCTCGAGACCGTCACGGCGAGCAAGAAAGTGGTGAGCGTCGAGCATCACTATGACGTGGAGCGGCTACGTCCGTCGTACAGGAGCTTCGAGGGTCTGCCGATGTTCATCATGGGCTGGAGCGACCGATAGACCGAGGGCCGGCCAGCGAATCTCTCCAATCGTCTCAGCGCGCCCGCACCGTCGCCGTGCCAAAACTGGTCAGCGCGGACCCCGCTATGAATCCTCCGGCGAGCACGTACATGGGACTTTGAACCGCCCCGCCGAACTTTCGAATGAGCACCACCCTGATCGCCAGCGAGACGAGCGCGGTCCATCCCGCCACGGGATTGTAGATGAGGAGCCCGGTCGCGAACAGGATGCCCAGCTGCCTCGCCGGACCCCCCAGTAGCTGCACCACGGCTCCGGGCAGCACCCACAATAGGAGTGAGCCCGCGAGCGCGGGATCGGTACCGGCGGCGATCGTCGCGGCATACACCCGATCGACCGGCGGAAAGAGCTCGTTGGAGAAATAGTAGCCGTGAAACAAGAGCACGATTACCGCGGCCACCCCGAAACCCAACATCTCCGCCAGGAACTGCTGACGGCGGCCCTGCCTCTCGAACACCGCGTGCGCTCCCCGCCCCCTCAGGATCCACCCGGCCTTGAGATCGTATCCCATGTCGGCGAACGCCGGACCCGTGGAAGCGGTGAACCCCACGAGAAAAGCCAGAGGCAGCGGCGGAAACCCGACGAGCATACCCAACACGAGGAAGATCAGGGCGGTCGCGAACGCCGGAAACCAGCCGGCGTGCATCGCGGAGATTCCGACCACCAGCTCCGAACCGAGTGCCGCGACCGCTGCGAAGATCACGAAGGCCACGAGCATGGGGGGCGACATCTCCGCGTACAGGCCGGCCAGCACGGCCATCACGCTCGCGGCCGCCGCGAAGCCCACGAAGCCGAACGCCAATCCGCCCCGCACCCGTCTTGCGCCCGCATGGAGGCTCGGCCCGCTCGCGGCATCGTCAGCCCTGCTGCGGGTTGCCGCCACGATCTGGAAGAGTGCCACGGAGCCGGCTCCGATCATGATGCCGTGCGGGATGTACAGCTCCTCGAGGTCAACTCCGGCCACCGCCGGCGCATACCCCCGGACCAGGAGCCCGACGCCGAACATCGTGAGCGCCCACATGTTGCCGATCCAGCACACCCCAAACACGTCCATGGGGATCCCCAGGTACTGTCCCACGCCTCCCACCAGGCCGCCCGCGCCGAGCAGCTTCGCCCTTTGCCCTCCTCTGTCTCCCGCGATAATGCACTCCGCGGTCGCCACCCCTGACGGCCATAGCTCCCGGGCGGGATAGATCCTGGAATCGAACAGCCGGTAGAGAACCGCGGCGTCCAGCACCAGACCCATCAGAGCGCCGAGCATCATCACCGGCACGAGCTCCACCTCTCCCACGAGCCACAGCACACCCATGGGCAGGAGCAGCGCATTGGCTCCGCCGAAAGTCGCTCCCGAGATCACCGTCTGGAGGAGATTCTGACGCGGAACGCTGGCGAACGCTCGGAACAGCGAGAGTGGGATCCTCGCGACGGCCATCGCGATGATTGCCCCGATGATGGAGCTGTTGGGTGTTATGCCGACGCGGGTGAGCAGCTCCAGCCCGATGACCGCGCCGAGCAAGGCCACGAGGACACCAAGGAGCAGCGTGGTCGGCTCGAACGGGGACGGGTGCCGAGCGGGTACCGCTCGCACCTCGTACTCCTCGACGTGGAGGCCGGTCAAATGAGCTGCGAGATTGCGGCGGCCACCAGACGTCGGGCCAGCAGCACGGGTTTCCCCGTGCATCCAGCCACGATGTCCCGCATGCCGCTGTCGTAGCCGATACAGTGCATCACGATGACGTCGGTGTCTTCGAGATCTGCGGCGGCCCGTTCGAGCCGCACCGGTTCGTACGGTGACGCATGGCTCAGGCGAAGGGTCTGGCCCGGGCGGGACCGCAAGTGGAATTCCGCGATCTGCCGCTCGAGGGGCACCATCACGCCCACGCTGTGCAATCCCTCGGTAATTGCCGCGACCCCGTGGTCCACGATCCTCTGTGCCTCCAGAAACAAACCGTGCCCCCGCTGCCATATGAGCCCCGGCAGGTGGCCGGTGCACAAGAGTACTGTGAGATCGAACTCTTCCCGTGCGGCCTCGTCCAGGATCTGCTGCACCCGGCCGCGGGTCCAGTCTTTCGGCAAAACCGCTTCGGTGCCGTCTGCGAGTCGCGTGACCAGGCGTTGCTCGTCGTCGGTCGGTCTGAGCCTCGCGACGTCCGACATGCTCATGCCGTCCAGCGCACCGCGCTCGACGATTTCCAGGTTGCTTCCGATCCAGCCGGCCATCTCGGGAACCAGATCGACGCGGGGCGTCTGTCCGATCGTGACGAATTGGGCGCGCCTGACCGGCGGTCGCGGCGTTGGCATCGCAGCTCCCTGTGGCGGATGCGGTAATCTAGTGGCGTGTGTCGGGAGTTAGGGGGGATGAATCAGTCGGGGTGTCCCGGCGCGCGGCCCCGCGGGAGATACACCGCGCCAATCCGCCGCGCACTCGGGTTCCACATCCCGCCTGAGCGCGGCAGATTCCCCGCATGCCGGCCTATCGCGAGCTGTTGCAGGACGAGCTCGAGCCGCTTGCCGTCGGCGCGTGGATCCTCGGCGCGGGCGGTGGGGGCGATCCGTACCACGCGTATCTCAATGTGCGCGAGCTCTATCGCAGGGGCCGGCGCATCACGCTGATAAATCCTCAGGAGCTCGATGACGACGACCTCGTGGCGGTCGTCTCCACGATGGGCGCCCCGCTCGTGGCCGAAGAGCGACTCGTCGACGCGGACCTCGCAGCGAAGCCGGTCCGTATGATGGAGGAGTACCTGGGTCAGCGGTTCCGAGCCGTGATGTCCTTGGAGATCGGTGGGGGCAATGCCTTTCAGCCGCTCATGGTTGCCGGCGTGACAGGCCTGCCGGTGGTCGATGCCGACACCATGGGGCGCGCGTACCCGGAGGCACAGATGACCAGTTTTGCGATCGGCGACTTGCGCCCCTACCCTCTGTGCTTGGCGGACGTTCGCGACAACGCCGTGATCGTCTCCCGCGCAGCCAGTTGGAAATGGATGGAGCGGCTGAGCCGCAAGGCGTGCACCGAGGTGGGCTCGATAGCGGCGACGTGCAAGGCGCCGCGCACAGGTAGGGAAGTGAAGGATTGGGGAATCCTGCATACGGTCACCAAGGCCATCACGATTGGCAGCGCGGTGCTAGACGCGCGCAGCCGTCACCGAGACCCGATCGCCGCCGTGTTGGAACTGGAGGGCGGCAGACTCCTCTTCCGGGGCAAGGTGACGGACGTGAGCCGCCGCACCACGGAGGGATTCCTGCGCGGCACGGCCCGCATGGAGGGACTAGATGAAAGCCGCGGCAAGGAGTTCCGCCTGGAGTTCCAGAACGAGTTCGCGGTCGGTTGGCTGGACGGGCGCGCCTGTGTCACGGTCCCTGACATCATCTCCGTACTCGACAGTGTGTCAGGTGAGGCGATCGGCACGGAGACTCTGCGCTACGGGCAGCGCGTTACGGTCATCGCGCTCCCCGCTCCGGCCATTCAGAAGACCGAGCAGGGCTTGCGATTCGTCGGACCCCGCGCGTTCGGCTATGATCTGGAGTTTGTCTCAGTGTTCGATTATCCCACGTGAGGCGCATCGGGATCGACGTCGGCGGCACCAACACGGACGCGGTGTTGATGGAGGACCGCCGCGTTGCGGCCGCCATCAAGACCCTCACTACAGACGACGTCACGACCGGCATTGTGACGGCTCTGGAGGAGCTGGTGGCGGCACTCGGTGGAAGCGCGGGCCGGATCGACGCGGTGATGATCGGAACCACGCATTTCACGAATGCCGTGGTCCAGCGGCGCGACATCACTCCCGTGGCGGCGGTCCGCATCGGGCTCCCCGCGAGCTCCTCGCTCGAGCCGTTCATCGACTGGCCGGAAGACCTTGCTCGACTTGCTCGGGGCGGTGTGTCTCTCGTGGAAGGAGGGCACGAGTACGACGGCCGTCCTATTGTGCCCTTCGACGCGGGACGCATGGAGGAGGTGGCGCTCGCCGTTCGCGAGCGGGGTCTCCGGTCCGTCGCCGTTTGTAGCGTGTTCTCGCCTCTCACGGCCGAGTGTGAGGAGGCCGCGGAAGCTATCCTCCGTCGGTTGTGTCCGGGCGTGGACGTCACGCTCTCACACAGACTCGGTCGTATCGGGCTGCTCGA
>JBHIEQ010000245.1:0-4769 GCA_046760725.1 Gemmatimonadales bacterium | reverse complement strand
TCCGCGAAGGCGGCCGCACCGTGGGCGCCGGCGTAGTCACGAAAATCATCGAGTAACGCATGGCGGGACAGATCCGGATTCGACTCAAGGCGTTCGACCACATCGTGCTCGACCAGGCAGCGGCCGACATCGTCCGCACGGTAGAGAAGACCGGTGCGACCGTGTCCGGACCCATACCGCTGCCCACCAAGACTCAGCGCTGGACCGTGCTCAGGAGCCCGCACGTGGACAAGAAGAGCCGTGAACAGTTCGAACTGAAGACGCGGAAGCTTGGCATGACGCGCCTGTTCGAGGAGGATGGACGGGCCGTGCCGGTGACCGTGATCGAAGCGGGCCCGTGCACCGTCGTACAGGTCAAGGCACCCGCTGCGGGAGGCACGGCCGTACAGCTCGGGTTCGGCGCACGGAAGGCCAAGCGGACCAGCAAGGCGGTGGCGGGACATGCCAAGGCGGCGGGTCTCGATGTCGCGCCCGCCGTCCTGCGCGATTTCCCGATCGAGGGGGAGACGCCGAGT
The DNA here is from genome assembly GCA_046760725.1 of Gemmatimonadales bacterium. Classification (GTDB taxonomy): domain Bacteria; phylum Gemmatimonadota; class Gemmatimonadetes; order Gemmatimonadales; family GWC2-71-9; genus JBHIEQ01. The sequence continues at coordinate 4,254 of JBHIEQ010000245.1, read as the reverse complement.
CCCGGAGACGTCGTGCGGGTGGGGATCTTTTCTGTCGGCGACCGCGTCAAGGTGACGGGGACGGCCAAGGGTCGCGGGTTTCAGGGAGTCGTGAAGCGATACGGGTTCAGCGGCGGCCGCGCGACACACGGCAGCACACGCTACCGCCGTCCCGGGAGCCTGGGGCCCGGCACCGATCCGTCGCGGGTGATCAAGGGGAAGCGCATGCCGGGTCGCATGGGGGGAGACCGCAGGACGCAACTTGGGCTCACCGTCGTGAGGGTGGACGAGGAACGCAACCTGCTTTATGTGCGGGGTGCGGTTCCCGGTCCCGTGAGGGGGGTGGTGTTGGTGCGGAAACACGTGGGGAAGCGCAGCCGCTATGCTTGAAGCCCAGCACTACACGGCAGCTGCCAAGCGCAAGGGCCGCTATGCGCTTCCCGACGAGTTCGACGGTAGGGTGAACCGGGCCGTGCTGCATCAGGCCGTCCGCACGTATCTCGGTAACCGGCGCCAGGGCACGCACTCGACCAAGACCCGTGCCGAAGTGTCGGGCGGCACTCGCAAGCCGTGGCGGCAGAAGGGCACCGGTCGTGCGCGGCAGGGATCGACACGGGCGGCGCACTGGACCGGCGGAGGCGTGGTCTTCGGTCCCAAGCCGCGGGACTACACGACGGCGCTGCCCCGCAAGGTCAAGCGGTTGGCCCGTCAGTCCGCGCTCAACCAGCGTGCGGTGGAAGGAGCGCTGTTCGTGATCGAGGCGCTCGAGCTCGAGCGCTCCCGCACGCGACTGATGGTCGAGCTACTGGACAAACTGGGCCTTGCAGACAAGAAGGTACTCTTGCTCACGGCGGACAGGCGGCGCGATGTCCTGCTCTCGAGCAGGAACATCCCGGGAGTCAGGGTGCTCCGGTATCGAGACGTGTCTGCGCTGGATGTGCTGTGGGCCGACGCAGTGGTGGTGGAGGAGCAGGCCATCGGTGGGCGTGGGGTTGGCGGGGGAGCGGGCAAGACGACCGCTGCTCGCGCGAGGCGGACGGCCAAGGCAGCGAGCGTCTCCGGTGGCGAGTCCCGAGGAAAAGCCGGCCCGCGTCCCGCGAGGAGGGGTGTCGGCGAGGAAAAAAAGGGCAAGGCTGCGAAGCGCAGGCCAGCCAGGAAGGCTAAAGGGTAGCGATCGATGGGGGATGTGTACCAGACGGTTGTCCAGCCGGTCGTGACGGAGAAATCCTCCGAGGCATACGCGCGCAGGAGAGAGTACATCTTCCGGGTGCGCAGCGACGCGAACAAGCGTGAGATCCGCAAGGCTATAGAGGAGCTCTTTGGCGTCACGGTAGTGGGCGTGAGAACCCTGCATCAACCGTCGAAGCGGCGCACCCGAGGGCGTTCCGTCGGGCGCGTGCCACGCTGGAAGAAGGCGTACGTTCGCCTCCGGGAAGGCGAAGAGATCGAAGGACTGTACGAGGGCTAGCTCATGGGCATCCGCCAGTTCCGTCCGATGACTCCGGGCACACGGTTTCGCGCGGTTTCAGGCTTCGAGGAGATCACGCGAGACGCGCCGGAGAAATCGTTGCTCGAGCCGCTGCGCAAGCGGGGCGGTCGCAACAACCGGGGCCATATGACGGTGAGACGACGGGGTGGGGGCCACAAGCGACGCTACCGCCGCATCGATTTCAAGCGGAGGAAGGAGGGAGTGCCCGCGCAGGTGGCCTCGGTCGAGTACGATCCGAACCGCTCGGCGCGCATCGCGTTGCTGGTCTATGCGGACGGGGAGAAGCGCTACATCCTCCACCCTCGAGGCCTGAGAGTGGGGGACACGGTCGCCTCGGGGTCGGGAAGCGAGATCCGTACGGGCAATGCGCTGCCCCTTGGCGAGATCCCGCTGGGGACGACGGTGCACTGCATCGAGCTCAGGCCCGGCAGGGGCGCCCAGATCTGTCGATCGGCCGGGACGGGCGCCCAGGTTATGGCCAAGGAGGGAGCGCACGTCGCGCTCAAGTTGCGTAGTGGAGAGGTGCGACTCGTGCGGCGCGAGTGCCTGGCCACCGTTGGTGAAGTCGGCAACGCGGAGCACGAGTTGGCAAAGATCGGTAAGGCCGGTAAGAGCCGCTGGCTCGGCAGGCGCCCCAGGGTACGCGGAGTGGCGATGAACCCGGTCGATCATCCGTTGGGCGGTGGCGAGGGCAAGGCCTCCGGCGGGAGGCCCCCGGTGAGTCCTTGGGGCAAGCCGGCAGGGAGGAAGACGCGCCGGAAAAAGAAGGCGAGCGGCAAATTGATCATACGCGGTCGCAAGCGTGGCAAGGCGACCCAGTAGACTCGTGGACGGGAAATGACGCGAAGTATCAAGAAGGGGCCCTTTGTTGCAGAGTCGTTGCTCGCCAAGGTGCGGGCGTTGAACGCGGCGAACGAGAAACGCGTGCTCAAGACGTGGTCGCGCGCGTCGACGATCACGCCGGAGTTCGTGGGCCACACGATCGCGGTACACAACGGGAACAAGTTCGTCCCAGTGTACGTCACCGAAAACATGGTGGGGCACAAGCTGGGAGAATTCGCCCCCACGCGGCTCTTCCGGGGCCACGGCACCAAGGTCGTGGCGGACAAGAAGGTCGCTCCGGCGCCCTGAGGTAGGGACGCATGGCGGGACGAGCAATTCAGAAGTGGGTGCGGCAGTCACCGCGGAAGTTGCGCCTGGTGGTGGACACCATCCGGGGCAAGGATGTGAACGATGCATACGCGCTGCTGAAGTTCTCCAAGAAGCATGCTGCGCGACAGATCGAGAAGGTGTTGCGGTCGGCGGTGGCGAATGCCGAGCAAGACGCGCTGCGCAACAACGAAGCGTTTGACGTTGACCGGCTCTACGTGAGCCACGCGGTTGTTGACGGCGGGCCAACCCTGTGGCGCTATCGAGCTGCAGCTCTGGGCCGCGCGTCACCGATTCGCAAGCGCACGAGCCACGTGGAGATCCACGTCGAGCGGAAACAGGGGGAAGAGTAAGTGGGACAGAAGACCCATCCCTACGGATTCAGGCTTGGGGTCGTGAAGCCCTGGCGATCCCGGTGGTATGCGGGCAGCGCCGACTTCCCGGAGCTTCTACGTGAGGACGAGCTGATCCGCAAGTACCTGGGCACACGGCTCCAACACGCTGCCGTATCGGACATACACGTGGAGCGCAAGCCGGGGAGCGTGACCGTCACGATCTTCACGGGTCGCCCTGGCGTTGTGATCGGGAAGCGGGGAGCGGAGGTGGACAAGTTGCGCGACGAGCTGGCTCAGCTGACGGGGCGCGAGGTCGGAATCAACGTTGAGGAGATCAAGCGTCCCGAACTTGAGGCGCAGCTCGTGGCGGCTAATGTGGCGCACCAGTTGACACAGCGCGTGTCCTTCCGTCGGGCGATGAAGCGCGCCGTGCAGAATGCCGCTCGCATGGGGGCGCACGGCATTAAGATCAAGACCGCCGGGCGGCTGGGCGGTGCTGAGATCGCGCGGACGGAGGGGTACCACGAGGGGCGGGTGCCGCTGCACACGCTGCGAGCGGATATCGATTTCGGGGTCGCGACGGCGAAGACGACGTACGGGACCATCGGGGTGAAGGTGTGGATCTTCAAGGGAGAGGTCGTGCCCGATGCGCGCGGCCGGACCTATAGTACGGGGACCTGACGGATGCTGGCGCCCAAGCGAGTCAAGTACCGCAAGCAGATGAAGGGTCGGACGAGGGGTCATGCCACTCGTGGTAACACGGTTGCCTTCGGCCATTTCGGGCTGATGTCGCTGGATCCCGGATGGGTCAGCAGTCGTCAAATCGAGGCGGCCCGTGTCGCGATGACGCGCGAGATGAAGCGTGGAGGGAAAGTGTGGATCCGGATCTTCCCGGATAAGCCGATTACCAAGAAGCCGGCCGAGACTCGTATGGGCAAGGGAAAGGGCAATCCGGAGCTGTGGGTTGCCGTGGTCAAGCCCGGTCGTGTGATGTTCGAGGTGGAGGGGATCGCTGAGGCCGTGGCTCGACGCGCGTTGGCGCTCGCGGCGGCCAAGCTGCCGGTGAAGACCCGATTCGTGACTCGGGAGGAGACCTGAGGCCATGAGCTTGAAGGACGCCGAGTCGAAGCCGGTTCGCCCGGAACAGATTCGCGATCTAGCGACTGCGGAGCTCGAAGAGGAACTGGCAAGACTCCGGGAGGCTCAGTTCCGCATGAAGTTCCGCTCCGCGACCGAGCCGATGGACAACCCCATGCAGTTCCGCACGCTCCGGCGCAACATCGCGCGGATTCGGACTGTGCT
>JBHIEQ010000244.1:0-4772 GCA_046760725.1 Gemmatimonadales bacterium | reverse complement strand
CCGAAGGAGTTCCCGCTCACCGATATCCGCCGCATAACACGACGGTTCGTCGCCGAACTGGGTGACAACATTGGACCGTACACGGACATCCCGGCGCCGGACGTCAACACCAATGCCGGCACGATGGCCCGGATCTACGATACCTACCACATGATGCATCCGGGTGAGAACAGCCTCGGTGTCGTAACCGGCAAGCCCGTCGATCTCGGGGGCTCGCTCGGGAGGAGGGAAGCTACGGCTCGGGGGGCCCTGTTCGTTACTCAGCACGCTATTCAGAGGGACATCATACCGGGTCTCAAGTCCCTCAAGGGCGCCACCGTCGTCATTCAGGGCTTCGGCAATGCGGGCAGCATCGCGGCCGAGCTGTTCCATAAACAGGGCGCCAAGATCGTCGCGGTGAGTGACACGAGGGGCGGCATCTACCGGCCCGAGGGAATCGATCCCGCCGCCGCGATCCAGCACAAGCGGAAGACCGGTTCCGTCGTGGGGCTGAAAGGGACGAAGTCGGTTAGCAATGAGGCGCTGCTCGCCCTGCCGTGCGACATTCTGATCCCGGCCGCATTGGAAAACCAGATCCGGGCAGACAATGCGCCCGATGTGGACACCAAGGTCGTGGTCGAGGCCGCGAACGGGCCCACAACTCCCGCTGCGAACAAGATCCTGTTCGACCGGGGGGTCGTGGTGCTTCCCGACATCCTCGCGAACGCCGGGGGCGTTACGGTGAGCTACTTCGAGTGGGTGCAGAACAACGAGAACGAGCAGTGGGAGGAGGACGAGGTGAACCGCAAGCTGCTCGTCAAGATGAACAAGGCGACCGACGCCGTGATCGAGATGCAGTCCGAGGTGAACGGGTCGCTCAGAAAGCTGGAGGCCACTCGCAGAAAGAACGGTGTCGCGGGGCCGAGTTTGGAGCCGGTGGATCTCCGTACCGCCGCCTACATACTAGCCATCAAGAGGGTGGCGTGGACCACGCTGGAGCGTGGCATTTGGCCGTGATCCCATATGACTGATTGCTGCGGCAAGCAGGCGCCGTATGGGGCGGATCGGGGCGAAGGTGCTCCCGTCCGCCCCGCTTTTTTCCTCGTTGCTCGCGTGGTCGCGGGAGCGTAACATAGACTCCGCATCCCAACCGTCAGGTGACTCAACCATGCGTATCCGCCAGGCGTCACTAGGAGCGCTCGCCCTCCTCGGAGCAATATTGATCGCCGCAGCACCGGCGAGGTCGCAGTCGTTCACTCTCGAACAAGCACTCTCGGCACCATTCCCATCCGGTTTGGTGGCGGCGCCCACGGGTGGACTAGTGGCGTGGGTGCAGAACGATCGGGGCAGCCGCAACATCTGGGTCGCGGAGGCGCCCGGGTACGTTGCCAGGCAGGTGACCGCGTACGAGGGTGATGACGGCCAGGAACTGGGAAGCCTCTCGTTGCTCCCCGACGGATCGGCGATCGTCTATGTGAGAGGGGGAGGCCCGAACCGCCAGGGAGAGATCCCCAACCCGACTAGCGATCCGGAAGGCGCGGAGCGCGCGATCTGGCTCGTGTCGCTGGAGGGAGGTGAGCCGCGCAAGCTCGCGGATGGTGCGGGACCGTTCGTGTCGCCGACGGGAGACCGATTAGTCTTCCTCCGGGGCGGTCAGGTTTGGCAGGTGGGTCTCGAGGATGATGCGAAGGCCGAGCGGCTGTTCCGGATCCGCGGCCGCGCGGGCTCGTTGCGGTACTCGCCCGATGGGAGCCACCTGGCCTTCGTGTCCAACCGTGGCGACCACAGGTTCGTCGGGGTTTACGATCATGTGTCGGGCGTGTTGCGATACTTGGATCCCTCGGTGGATCGCGACGGGAATCCTGCGTGGTCGCCGGATGGTCGGCGCATCGCGTTCATTCGCATCCCCAACCCGAGGGCGAGGCTCCCCTTCTCGCCTCGCCGCGAGGCTGAGCCGTGGTCCATTCGGGTGGTAGAGCTTCGGTCGGGGAAAGCGACGGAGGCATGGCGCGCCGAGCCGGGGAGGGGCAGCGCTTTCTGGGGTATGCAGGCGGCGAACCAGCTGCTGTGGGGGGACGGCGACCGGATAGTGTTCCCGTGGGAGCGCGACGGGTGGCTCCATCTCTATGCGGTGTCGGCGCGCGGTGGGGAACCGGAGCTTCTCACTCCGGGTGAGTTCGAGGTTGAGCACGTGGTGCTCTCACCCGACAGGCGCGAGGTCATTTACTCCTCCAATGAAGGCGACGTCGACCGGCGCCATCTGTGGCGCGTCGGAGTCCGAGGTGGAAGGGCGACTCCCGTGACCCAGGGGAGCGGGATCGAGTGGTCTCCCGTCGTGACGGCTGACGGCGAGGCTGTCGCTTTCCTCGCGTCGGATGCTCGCATCCCGGCCCATGCCGAAGTCATGGTCCGCTCGGGGCGCCGCCGTCCGCTCACACCTCAAGCTCTGCCGACCGACTTCCCGAGCGCACAGCTGGTGGAACCGCAGCAGGTCGTGTTCTCGGCGGCCGACGGGATGCCGATCCACGGGCAGCTGTTCGTTCCCCGCGACCTCGGTCGGGGTGATCGACGGCCCGCTGTGCTCTTCTTCCACGGAGGCTCCCGGCGCCAGATGCTCCTGGGGTGGCACTACCGGGGCTACTACCACAACGCCTACGCCCTGAATCAGTACCTCGCGAGCCGCGGATTCGTGGTGTTGTCCGTCAACTACAGGAGCGGGATAGGCTACGGCATGGAGTTCCGGGAGGCGATCGACTACGGTGCGGCGGGCGCGAGCGAATTCAACGACGTGATCGGGGCTGGCCTCTATCTCCGAAGCCGGGATGACGTCGATCCGGGCCGGATCGGGTTGTGGGGTGGCTCGTACGGAGGCTACCTGACGGCATTGGGCCTGGCCCGCGCGTCGGACCTGTTCCGGGCCGGGGTCGATCTCCACGGAGTGCATGACTGGAACGTCGTGGTGCGCAACTTCGTGCCGAGCTACGACGCAGAGGCGAGGGCGGAGTTCGCCAGGCGGGCGTTCGAGTCGTCGCCGATGGCCGATCTGGACACATGGCGCTCTCCGGTGCTCGTGATCCACGGTGACGACGACCGCAACGTGCCGTTCAGTGAGACGGTGGACATCGTCCAGGAGCTGAGGGCACGGGGGGTCGAGGTCGAGCAGTTGGTCTTCCCGGACGAGGTGCACGGTTTTCTGTTGCATCGGAACTGGATCGCTGCGTACAGTGCGGCTGCAGATTTCTTCCAGCGCAGGTTGGGCCCGCGCGGTCCCGAACGCGCGGGGCGGTAGGTCGAGCACTCGACGAGGCGAGGATAGGCGTATGGCCGCTCAGGCTGAGGTCGGCGAAGAGCGCTCGCGGTTGGTCGCGATCTCCGTGATCATCTTGGCTGCCGTCGCCATGGCGGCAGCGCTGTACTTCACGCGGCCCGTCATGGTGCCGTTCGTTCTAGCGGTCTTCGTGTACTACCTGGTGCTGCCGCTGGTCGATCTACTCGACTTCAAGCTGAGGATGCCCCGCGTGGTCTCGGTGATCATCACCCTGCTGGTGGTGGCGGGGCTGCTGGCCCTGCTGGGATTGCTGATAAGCACTTCGGCGCGAGGGCTCCTGGACTCCCAGGACATCTATCGCCAGAAGCTGGCGGATTGGGCTCAACGGACGTTGGCGATCCTGGATCGATGGGGATTGGATCTGGGACAGCAGAACCTGATCGATGCGCTGCGGCAAATGCCTGTCATGCGGGTGGTACAGCGTACCGCGGGCACGATGTTCGGACTGCTCACGAACGGTTTTCTGGTGCTGATCTTCGTGATCTTTCTGCTGCTGGGACGCGAACCCGGCCGCCCGCGTCCCGAGATCTTCGTCGCGATCGACTACAAGATCCGGCAGTTCATCGTCATGAAGTTCCTCATATCCGCGGCCACGGGCATCATGGTGGGGATCATTCTAGCTCTTTTCGGTCTGGATCTGGCTCTGGTGTTCGGCGTGCTTGCGTTTCTCCTGAACTTCATTCCTTCGATCGGGTCGGTCATCGCGACCTTCCTGCCGCTCCCCGTCGCGCTGGTACAGTTCGACGGCTTGCTGCCGGTGATTGGAGTCGTGCTCTTGCCGGGTGCCGTGCAGATGACAATGGGTAACGTCGTCGAGCCCAAGGTGATGGGGGAGGGGCTCGATCTGAGTCCCGTGACGATTCTGCTCGCACTGGTGTTCTGGGGCCTCTTGTGGGGTGTGGTGGGCATGCTGCTCGCGGTTCCGATAACGGCCGTGGTGAGGATCGTGCTCGCCCGGTTTCAGACGACCAGGCCCGTGGCCGAGCTCATGGCCGGGCGGATGGGGACGGTGGCGGCCCCGGCGGGGTGACGATGTCCTGTCATCGCAACGTCTTGCCCTCGTGCCGACGTGCCGTCATGCCGTCGTGCAGCGGCGCGGGGTGGGGTGGGTCGGTCAGCCTATAGATACGGTGCCGCGAGTCGGGCTAGTCCGTCCCGCAGGCGTACCGGCAACGGGCGGCCGTCCACCTCGGCCTTTGTAATGCGGCGGGACTTCTCCAGCCTCGACTCCACCAATGCTGAGAGCCCGGCCACAAGATTCTGATCGTAACACTCCACGTCGAACTCGAAGTTGAGCCGGAGGCTCCGCGCGTCCCAGTTCGATGAGCCGATCAGGGCCCACCCGTCATCCACGAGCATCAGCTTGGAGTGATCGAATGGGGGAGGGCTGTAGTACACCCGGCAGCCACGCTGCAGCAGCTGCCACAGTTGCGCTGTCGCCGCCCAATGGACGAGGGCCAGGTTG
>JBHIEQ010000243.1:0-4781 GCA_046760725.1 Gemmatimonadales bacterium | reverse complement strand
GCTACTACGTGGCTGGCAAGAAGCTCCCCTCCTGGGTGATAGCATTCTCCACGAACGCGACGGGGGAGAGCGCGTGGCTCCTCCTGGGGCTGACGGGGATGGGGTATGCCGTCGGCGTTCACGCGCTCTGGGTCGTGCTGGGTGAGGTGCTGGGTGTTACGCTGGGCTGGGTCCTAGTTGCCTTGCCGTTCAAGGAGTACACGGACCGCTACGGCGCCATAACTGTTCCAGACTTCCTTGAAGCTCGCTTCCGCGATACGCGGCACACGTTCCAGCTCATCGGCCTCATCGTAATCGTGACCATGGTGACGGCCTATGCCGCGGCCCAGTTCACCGCCATGGGGAAGGCGTTCGGGTCGTTCGTGGGCACGAGCTACGGCGCGGGGGTGCTCATCGGCGCCGCCCTCATCCTGTTTTACACGACGGTCGGCGGGTTCAAGGCCGTGGCGTACAATGATCTATTGCACGGCGTGCTGATGTTCCTTGCGCTCCTGGCACTACCTTTCATCGGGTTCGCGGCCGCGGGCGGCTGGACGAGCGTGATGAGTCGCCTGTATCAGCAAGATCCGGCGCTCTTGAGACCGATGGGCGCCTTCGGTCTGACCCTCTCCGGGATCGTGAGCGTGGCGGGCTTCATCGCGGTCGGTTTCGCGTTCACGGGGGCCCCGCAGCTCCTCGTGCGCTGGATGTCGGCGCGCGATCGCCGTGAGATCGTGGACGGGAGCCTGATGGCCGTGGTCGTGATCATCGTGTTCGATCTTGGTGCGGTTCTCGGCGGCATGGCCGGGAGAGCGCTGTTCGAGGGCCTGGCGGACCAGGAGACGATCCTTCCCACGATGGCGACACAGCTATTGCCAGCATTGTTCACCGGCGTCTTCCTCGTCATTGTGCTGGCTGCGTCGATGTCCACAGTGGACTCGCTCCTCATTCTGGCGTCGTCTTCGGTTGTGCGTGACGTGATTCAGAAGCTCTGGCATCCTGAGCTGCCCGAGGGGCGCATCGCGCTGTTCGGGAAGCTCGTGACCGTGGTGATCGGCACGGCTGCCGTGCTCCTTGCGATGGGACAGGTGCGTCTCGTGTTTTGGTTCGTGCTGTTCGCCTGGTCCGGACTGGCGTCGGCATTCGCGCCGGTGGTCATCTGCGGCCTCTTCTGGAAGCGCACTACGCGTGCGGGGGCGATAGCGGGGATGATCGCAGGATTTCTCGCGGCCGTACTGTGGGTGGTGCTTCTAAAGGAAGAATTCTATGATCTGTATGAGATGATCCCCGGCTTCGCGGCGGGTTTCGTCGTGACGATCTTCGTGAGCCTCATGACCAGGCCACCCGAAGGAGCCGCCCAAGAGTTCGACTCCGTGTGGAGGGCGGTGAGGAGCGGTGCCCATGATTGAGTCGTCCGGGTCGACGGATGTCCGCGGGAGGTCCTATGTCCCACTATACTCGGCGTGAGTTCCTCGAGACGAGCGCCGCGCTCGCGGCGGCGTTAGGATTGGACCTGAGTGCGCGAAGCGGTCTGGCTGCGGCTCGAGCCCGACCGTCGGTTCGGAGTCCGGCCGGTCCCGAGCTGGTGGTCCTCAACGCCCGCGTTTACACGATCGACGACATTACCCCCGTGGTCGAAGCATTTGCCGTGACCCGCGGGAGATTCTCGGCCGTCGGAAGCACCGCCGACATCTGGCGGCTCGCCACGAGCGACACCGAGATAGTGGATGCCACCGGGATGACCGTCGTACCGGGTTTCATCGACGCCCATTGCCACCCGAGCGGCGTTCGTGAGCTGACCGGGGTGAACGTGAATCTACGTACAGTGGAGGAGGTGAAGACTGTCCTGCGAGAGAAGGCGGCCACGACCCCGCCGGGCTACTGGGTGTCGGGATACATGTACGACGACACGAAACTCGACCGGCCGGTCACCCGCGTCGATCTTGACGAGGCCGTTCCCGATCATCCCGCGATGGTCGGCCACAGAGGGGGCCACACCGGCGTTTACAACTCGAAGGCGTTCGAGCTGGCGGGCGTGACAACCGAGACGGCGGATCCGCCGGGGGGCAAGTTCTACCGCGAGAACGGCCAACTCACGGGTAAGGTCGCCGAGCGGGCGCGTTCCGTCTTCAATGACGTCGGGATGAGAGAACCGGTGACTCGCGAGACGCGTCAGGCTGGAATCGCCTACATCTCCCAAGAGATGGCGCGAGCGGGGATCACGTCAGTGCACCTCACGGGCGGTGGGACCGACCAGCTGACCGCGCTACAGGATGCCCGCGACGCAGGCGAGATGCGATTCCGCATGTACTTCTTCCCGCGGGGTCAGTTATACGAGACGCTGAAGGCCTCGGGAGTGCGCACGGGATTCGGTGACGAATGGCTGCGAATAGGTGCCGTGAAGTACGGAGCCGACGGCTCAGCTTCGGAGCGTACCATGCGTATGAGCACCCCCTACGTTGGACGGCCCGACGATTACGGCATACTCACGATGACGCAGGAAGAGATCCATGAGGTCGTCGAGGACGCGCACCGCAACGGCTGGCAGATCGGCGTTCACGCCAACGGCGACGTAGCGATAGACATGGTGTTGAACGCCTACGAGCGTGTGCAACGGGAGTGGCCACACGAAGATCCTCGCCACCGCATCGAGCACTGCACGCTCGTGAACCCGTCTCTCCTGCGCCGCATCAAGGACGTCGGCGCGATCCCGACGCCGTTCTACACGTATGTCTATTACCACGGAGACAAGTGGGCGGAGTACGGCGAGGAAAAGGTGCGCTGGATGTTCGCGCACCGCTCATTCCTCGACTACGGCATCCCGGTCGCGCCCGCCTCCGACTACATGCCCGGACCCTACGAGCCCATGATGGCGCTACAGAGCATGGTGACGCGCACCGATTTCCGCGGGCGCGGTTGGGGCCTGAACCAGCGCGTGACCGTGGATGAGGCGCTGAGGATCTGCACCATGAACGGAGCCTACGCGTCGTTTGAGGAGAACCTCAAGGGATCGATCACGACGGGCAAGGTCGCCGACTTCGTGATCCTGGGCGAGGATCCCCACGATGTGGATCCATTCCAGCTCAAGGACATCGAGGTCGTGCGCACGGTCGCGGGAGGCTGGACGACGCACGGAGGCTGAGGGGTGTCTCAGTGACCGGTCATTGCTGTCCCGTTACACGCCGCTCCTGTTGCTGCTCCTCTACCATCCGTGCGTCGTCGTCCAGCAGCCGCCGGGCGTCGTACACGATTCCGTCCTTGATCGTGTAGAGTATTCCGCCTCTCCGCTCCGCCTGTCCCGTATCATCATTCAACCGCACGACCCCGGTGCCGTACAGCACCTTGATGTCGGCGATCGGGTTCTCCGGCACGACGATGAGATCGGCCAGGAAGCCCTCGCGCACCACGCCGAAGTCGATCGGCTGACCTAGGGGCTTCATGAGAGTCTCCGCGCCATGCATGGTGGCCGCGCGGATCACCTCGAGTGGGTGGAACCCTGCCTCCTGCAACAACTCCATCTCCTCGATGGTTCCGAATCCGTACAGATTGTAGATGAACCCGGCGTCGGACCCTACCGTCACCCGCCCGCCCATGTCCTTGTAGTCGTCCAGCATCTGCATCCAGACGCGATAGAAGTTCTTCCACGCGATCTCATCCCATGACGTCCAGGCGTAGTAATAGGACCCATGGTTGGTGCGGCTGGGCTGGTAATAGTCCCAGAGGGAGGGAAGGGTGTACCTCTCATGCCACTCCGCCGTGCGCGCGCGCATCACGTCGCGGCTCGCGAGGTAGGCCGTCATCGTGGGATCGAGGGTCACGTCGAGCTCCTTGAGCTCCTTCAGGAAGGCGTACCACTCGTCGCTTCCGGGCGGATAGATGAGATCCCACTGTCGCGCCACCTGCCCGAAGCGATGCTGCTCGTCGCTGTAGTTCATGTCAGCCGGCCAGGGCTGCACGTCGTGGTCCCGGTATATGGCCTCGAACAGTCCGTAGTAGTGCGTGACCGTACCCAGTCCCAGTCGCGCGGCATCGAGCGCGTTCATCTGCGCCACTCCGGTCTGAGCGAGATGCGCGGTGGAACCCATGTTGTGCTGGCGCGCTTCGTCGAGTAGCGCCGCCATGATGTCCGGCGGGTAGGCGCCGAGCTTCAGCCCGTCCACTCCCTGATCGGCCGCCCACCGCACCCAGCGACGCGCGTCCTCGGGCGTGCGTATCGGTCCTTCGTCCCACCCCTGGCCGGGCCGCTGGTACACCCACATTCTGGGAGCGGTGATCTCGTTTCTGGCGCTCCGCTCCTTCTCGCTCAGCGACCAATCAACGGGCCCGAACGGCACTCCCCGCCCCGTCGTGACTCCGTGTGCCATCCAGAGCTTGTACACGTATTCGGCGTCCGGCGCCTTGGGAACTCCTCCGGTATGAAGATGTAGGTCCACGAAGCCGGGCAGCACGTACATGCCGGTGACATCCAGTTCCTTGGTGCCCGGCTCCGGCCGCTGCGCCGAGTCGATGGGCACTCCCGGTACACCCACACCCGCGATTCTGGCGATTCGGTTTTGCCCGATCACGATGTCCACGGGTCCGCGCGGCGGCGCGCCGGTGCCGTCGATGACTATGGCCCCGCGGAGCACCAGCCGGTCGAAGGGACCCTCTCCCTCACCGGCCGGCCGGTCCGGCGCGGGGTTGACGCGCCGCTGTTGCGCGACGAGCGTGGTGCCCGACGGAATCATGAGCGCGAGCGCGAGCGTGATGGGCAATCCTCGGTGGAGCGTGGGGATCATCTTGTCATCCTCCCGATGCACGGT
>JBHIEQ010000242.1:0-4795 GCA_046760725.1 Gemmatimonadales bacterium | reverse complement strand
CGTAACCCAGATCATGGCTATACCCCCGGAGTCCTTCTCTCGCGCCGCCAACAACCTCGCGCTGATCGCGATCGCCGTGGCGGTCGTATTCAAGGAGGAGGCCAAGGGCCCGTAGCGCTACCGGGGCGGCAACCACGTAGCTATGGCGGTTCCGCGCGTAGCACCGCGCGGATCGACCATGTCCCATCCCACCCTGCCTGGGAGGCTCCATGACCACCCTCATGCTCGTGATGCGGCTCATTCACATCGGTCTCGGCGTCTTCTGGGCCGGAACCATCTTCTTCTTCGTCATCTTCCTGGAGCCCAGCGTGCGGGAGGCGGGCCCGGACGGCGCGAAAGTGATGCAGGGCCTCTTCAAGCGGCATTACCTCAACGTCATGCCGGTAGTCGCTGCTCTCACGATTCTGTCGGGCTTCGTTCTCTACTGGCGTCTCTCGGGCGGGATGAACGCCACGTGGATCGGGTCCGATTACGGGTTGAGCCTCACGGTGGGTGGTGCAGCGGCGATCGTCGCGTTCGTGATCGGACTGTTCGGCATGCGACGCGCGGCGCTCCGGGCAGCCGCCCTGGGTGCGGAGCTTCAGCAGGCTGCGGAGGGGGCGCGACGTGAGAAGCTCATGGCGGAGGCCCAGGCGCAGCGGAACCGTGCCCGAAAGAGCGCCCACTGGGTGGCGGGATTCCTCGCGGTAGCGGTGATATCGATGGCGGTGGCGCGCTACGTGTAGGCCGCTCGGGCGCGAACGGGGGATGGCGTACCCGGGTGCAGGCAGATTGAGCCCCACCTACCGCCACGGGGGCGGGGCGGTTACCTTGACTGAGCGTCTGGGCACACACGGGTAGTGTGCCGAGTTTCCAGCGAACGCCAACAGGGGACCTGGCAAACGCGCAGGTCCCTTCTTGTTCGTGGGTTCTGTCCGCCGTCACGGGTGGAGTGATTCTCTCCCGTGAGGCTGCCCGACGCGGGGGCGAGTGACCGCGGAACATGATGAACGATCGGTTGGTACGGCGCGCCCGGACTCCGATGTCATCAACAACACAGTGAGGGAGTGCGGGAATGCGTACCACGGGAACAGTGAAGTGGTTCAACGACAAGAAGGGCTTCGGCTTCATCTCGCGCGAGGACGGAGAGAAGGATTGCTTCGTTCATCACACCGCGATCCAGGGAACGGGTTTCAAGTCCCTGCGAGAGGGTGAGCGGGTGGAGTTCGACGTCGTGCAGGGCCAGAAAGGCCCGGCGGCTGAGAACGTGAAGGTGCTGGAGTCCTGAAGCGGTCGCCGATGGACCACGGCGGGGCCGCTCCGACCCGTTCGGGGCGGCCCCGTTTTGTCTTCGTCTCGGGGGGATGGATGGAATGGGACTTGAATGATTGAGATCATCGTAGGCGAGACCGACAGCGTCGATTGGGCGATCAAGACCTTCCGCCGCAAGGTGCAGCGGTCAGGCATCCTGCAGGATCTCCGCAAGAAGCGATTCTACGTGAAACCGAGTGACGCCAAGCGGCACAAAGCGGCAGCGGCTCAGCGGCGCCGCCTGCGGGCCAGGAGGCGCCGCCGCTAGATGGGGCGGCCGCTACCCCCCGGGGGATGTGGTTCCACTGCCGCCACGGGGCTCCGGCTCCACGCTCATCGGCGCGAACCAGCAGCCCGCGGAATCCCGCGCCTCAGATAGGGCAATTCATCGGTCGAACCCAACACCAGCAGCACGTCACCCGGTAGGAAGCGGTAGTCCGCCCCGGGAGATGTAGTGAGCCGCTCCTGGCCGTCGGGCGCTGTCTGCTTGACCATCAAGACACTCACGCCGAAGTCCTGTCGGATGTTGAGTTCCCGGATCGTCCTGCCCACGAACGAATCGGGCGCCGGTACCTCGGCCACCACGGTGTCGCGCGCCGCGGGCACCGGCTCGATGGTGCTCTCCGGGCTCACGGCCGCGGCCATGCTGCCTACCATGTCCCGCTTGAACACCTCCGAGTTGTAGCGCTCGATCACGTCCTCCGGCCAGATCACGCCCGCGATCTTGCCGTTTTCGAGTACCGGGATCTCTCCGCGGTATCCGCCGAGGAGTTTCATCACGTCGGCCAAAGAGTCAGTGATCGTGACGCGCGGGAACTCGCCCCCGACCATGACGTCCTCCGCGATCACTAATGTTGCGAGCGAAGAAGGATCGCGCATTGCCGGCCGGATCTCGTCGGCCGTGATGATGCCCAGTAACTGCCCGGCGTCGTCCGTCACGAAGAGTGTGCTGCCGGGGTGGTCGATGAAGCGCGAGATCAGTGTGGGGAATCCATCTTCAGGTGCGACAGTCACCACGTCGCGCCGCATGACCTCTCTCACCGGGACGTGCTTCAGCACGTTGATCGCCTGACCACGGTGAATGTCGAGGCCGCGCCTCAGGAGCTTCAGCGTATAGATGGATCCGGGCTGGAGCCTGGTGGAGAGCAACGTCGCTATGATGCAGCTGATCATGAGCGGCAGAATGATCGTGTAGCTGCCGGTGAGCTCGAAGATGATCAGGATGGCCGTGATCGGCGCGTGGGTCGCTGCGGCCACCACCGCCCCCATCCCGACGAGGGCGTACGCGCCCGCTCCCGCCGTCGTTGTCGGCCAGAACGACGCAACGACCGTACCGGCGGCACCACCCAACATCGCTCCGATGAACAATGACGGCGCGAAGATGCCGCCCGATCCGCCCGATCCGATCGTGATCGAGACGGCTAAGATCTTCGCCGCTACCAGAAGCAGCATGAGGTACCACACGACCGTGCCGTTCAGCGCCTCGTTGATCGCCTCGTACCCCACGCCGAAGACGTGGGGCAGCCAGATTCCGATGACGCCGATCAACATTCCACCGATCACCGTCTTGAGCGGGGGATGGATTCGCAGTGTCTCGAAGACGTCCTCCAGCGAGTACAGGGCCCTGATGAACGCCAGCGCCACGAGACCCGCCACAATGCCCAAGCCCGCATAGGCGAAGAGCTCCGACGCATGGACGAGATTGTAGGCTGGGACCTGAAATGCCGGGAAATCCCCCAGGAAGCGATGGCTCACGACGGTTGCGGCCACCGACGAGATCACTATCGGCGAGAACTGGGAGACGCCGAAGTCGCCTAGAATGATCTCCACGGCGAACAGTGCCCCGGCCACAGGCGCATTGAACGTCCCGGCGATGCCGGCGGCCGCCCCGCATCCCACGAGGGTGCGAAGCCTCCGCTGGTCGATCTTGAGCCACTGTCCCAGGGTGGAACCCAGGGCCGAACCGATCTGCACGATCGGTCCCTCCCGACCCACGGACCCGCCCGAGCCGATGCAGATACCGGAGGCAAGCAGCTTGGCGATGACCACGCGCGGCCTTATCCGCCCGCCGCGGAGTGCGACGGCTTCCATCACCTCCGGGACCCCATGTCCACGCGCCTCGCGGGCGAAGCGATGCGTAATCCAACCTACGAGCAACCCGCCGGCCGCCGGGGCCAGCACCTTCCACCAAAAGGGGAGTGCCGCGATATACTCGAGCGAGTAGGGACCCTGCCGCCAGGCGACGCGGTTCACGCCCTGAATGAGCAGCCGGAATCCCACAGCACTCAGCCCGCCCAACAGCCCGATCACGACGGCCACCAGTACCATGTAGATCTGCTCTGTCTGGCGGAACGCGTCGTTCACGCGTCTCAGGTATGTGAGGGCGCGCCGTAGCATTGTGGTTAAGAAGATATAATGCCCTCACACCCCAGGTTCCTCTCCCCCCAAGAAGGGACAGGCCGGAGGCGAGGGTGAAGGGTCGCGCCGCGAGCGGTATGACTACGGGTTTCCGGCCACGAACGGCGCCTCTACAACGCTGGGCGCCACCCCTTCCTTCGACTGGGCCACCATCCGCGCGACCTCCTCCATGAGCCGAGCGTTGTTGATCACGATCCCGTCCTTGATCGTGTGCACGATCCCGGCCGTGCGGTACATGTTGCCTTCGCCGTCCAGAGTGAGAGCCCCGGTGGCGTAGAGGAACCGCAGGTTGTAAGCGGGGTTGCCGTCCACGATCGCGAGATCGGCGAGGTAGCCCGGTCGCACGAGCCCCAGCCCGGGCTGGCGCAGCGTCTGCGCGCTGTTGTACGTCGCCGCCTTGATCACCTCGAGTGGATGGAGCCCGGTCTCCCGCAACAGCTGAAGCTCGCGCACGTTGGAGAAGCCGGGCGTCGCCCAGATGTAGTTGTCGTCCGTCCCGTAGGCGACGCGCCCACCGCGCTTGTTGAACTCGAAGATGAGATCGCCCCACAGGCGAAACGCCCGGGACCAGTAGTACTCGTCGTCGGATGTCCAGTCGTAGTGATACGATCCGTGAAACGCCGGGTTGGGCAGGTTCCAGTTGATCAGCGCCTGGTGGGTGTACTTCTCATGCCACGGCAAGCTCTGCGCCCTCACTATGTCGCGGTTGGCCTCGTACACCACGCGCGTAGGCAGCATCGTGACACCGTAGCGGTACAGCGAATCCGCTACCTCGCTGAGCAATCGCTCCTCGTTTGCCTCCACCCACACCTTCCCGGCATGGCGGAAGCGCGCATTCTCGTCGTTGTAGCTGTAATCGCGCGGGAAGTTCTGGACGTTGTTGTCGAGCGAGGCCTCCGCGTAGCCGTAGTGATGCTCGATCATGGTAACGCCAAGACGGGCTGCATCGACCGCATCTACGACGGCGTTCGTGGAAGGTGGGAGGTGGACCGTCGTGATCCCGCCCGCGTCCCAGACGGCCTTGCACACCGCTCCGAACAGCTCCTCGCTCCAGCCGAGATTGCCGACGCTCACCACGTGCGCGCCC
>JBHIEQ010000241.1:0-4826 GCA_046760725.1 Gemmatimonadales bacterium | reverse complement strand
CGATCCCTACGTGCCGGCGTTCGAGGATGACGAGCACGACATGGAGTCCGTAGAGCTCACGCCCGATGAGATAGCAGCCGCCGACTGCGTGGTCATAGCCACGGATCACTCGAACGTGGATTACGGTGAGGTCGCGGCCAGGGCCAGGCAGATAGTCGATACGCGCAACGTCCTCAACAGTAGGCCGGCATCATGAAAGTGACGGTCGTAGGCACGGGATATGTCGGCCTGGTGGTGGGTGCGTGCCTCGCCGAGGCGGGGAACGACGTGATATGCGCCGATGTGGACGGTGAGAAGATAGACAAGCTCAAGGCGAACCGAATCCCGATCTACGAGCCGGGTCTTGAGCCGTTGGTGGTGCACAACCAGGCCCAGGGACGCCTCACGTTCACGACCGAAGTCGGGTCAGCTGTGGAAGCTGCGGAGGTTGTGTTCATCGCGGTCGGCACACCGCCCGACGAGGACGGATCGGCCGACCTCAAGCACGTGCTGCAAGTCGCTCGGATCATCGGCGAGCACATGAATTTCCCCAAGGTGATCATCACCAAGAGCACCGTGCCCGTAGGCACCGCCGAGAGGGTGCGCGAGACGATCGCCGAACGAACGTCACAGACGTTCCATGTCTGTTCCAACCCGGAGTTTCTCAAGGAGGGGGCGGCGGTCGATGACTTCATGAAGCCCGACCGGGTGGTGATCGGTGTCGATTCGGACGAGGCCGCAGAGATCTTGCGCGAGCTCTATGCCCCGTTCGTGCGCACGGGCAACCCGATGCTGTTCATGGACGTCACGTCCGCCGAGCTGACCAAGTACGCAGCCAACGCGATGCTCGCGACCCGCATCTCCTTCATGAATCAGGTAGCAGAGCTGTGCGAGCGAGTGGGCGCGGACGTTACCAAGGTGCGGCGTGGCATCGGCAGCGATTCCCGCATCGGGCCGGCGTTTCTGTTTCCGGGTCCGGGGTACGGGGGCTCCTGTTTCCCGAAGGACGTGCGGGCGCTGGTCAGGACCGGAGACGAGGTCGGGGTGTCGCTGGACATACTCAAAGCGGTAGAGCAGGTGAACGCCCACCAGAAGAGAATGCTCGCCCAGAAGCTCCGGGCCGCAATGGACGGCAAGATCGAGGGCAGCACCGTGGCAGTCTGGGGCCTGTCGTTCAAGGCCCAGACCGACGACATGCGCGAGAGCGCCGCGATCGACCTCATCGAGGAGCTGCTCCGGTCGGGGGCCCGCGTGAGAGCACACGATCCCGAGGCGATCGAGACCGCGAGACAGGTGTTCGGCGACCGTGTCGAGTACGTGGAGCACATGTACGACGTGCTTCGCGACGCCGAGGCGCTCGTGATCGTGACAGAGTGGCTCGAGTTCCGCAATCCCGACTTCGAACGCATGAAGAAGCTCCTCAAGCGGCCGCTCATCGTGGACGGCAGAAACCTGTACGACCCCGAGCGCATGAGCGGATTGGGGTTCACCTACGTGAGCCTCGGAAGGCCGGCCGTCTGATGCGCGTCGTCGTGACGGGAGCTGCGGGGTTCCTGGGGTCGCACCTCGCCGACCGGCTGATCGACGACGGGCACCAGGTGATCGGCATCGACAACTTCGTGACCGGAAACGCGGATAATCTGGCGCACCTCGCAAGCTCTTCGTCCTTCGCCCTCATGCAACACGACGTCTCGCGCTTCATCGAGGTGGAGGGCGAGGTGGACGCGGTGTTCCACTTCGCCTCCCCAGCGAGCCCGATCGACTATCTCGAGCTGCCTATACAGACCCTCAAGGTGGGTTCCCTCGGCACACACAACTCACTGGGATTGGCCAAGGCGAAAGGGGCCCGCTTCGTGCTGGCCAGCACTTCCGAGGTGTACGGCGATCCCCAGGTACACCCGCAACCGGAGACGTACTGGGGTCACGTGAACCCCATCGGTCCCAGGGGCGTGTACGACGAGGCCAAGCGGTTCGCCGAGGCCATGACCATGGCCTATCACCGCTATCACGCTCTGGACACGCGAATCGTCAGAATCTTCAACACCTACGGTCCCCGGATGCGACCCAGCGACGGCCGCGTCGTGTCCAACTTCATCGTGCAGGCGCTCTCGGGTGAGCCGCTCACGGTGTACGGCGACGGCTCGCAGACCCGCTCGTTCTGCTACGTGGACGACCTCATCGAGGGGATCGTGCGGTTGTTCGCGAGTGGCGGACACGAGCCGGTGAACATCGGTAACCCCAACGAGTTCACCGTGTCCCAGCTTGCGGAGATCGTGCTGCGACTCACCGGATCCCACTCGAGCGTGGTTCACGAGCCGCTTCCAGAAGACGACCCCAAGCAGCGTCAGCCCGACATCTCGCGCGCCAAGCGGGAGCTCGGCTGGGAACCGGCGGTCTCGCTGGAAGACGGACTGCGGCGCACCATCGAGTACTTCCAGAAAGCGCTGGTCGCGTGACTCGACGCGTTCTCGTGACCGGCGCCGCAGGGTTCATCGGCGCACATTGCTGCGGCGCACTGCTAGAAGAGGGATTCGACGTCATTGGGCTCGACAACTTCGATCCCTTCTATGACCGCCGCATCAAGGAAGACGCCGTGCGGGAGCTGCAGGCATCGGACGCGTTCCGCTTCGTGGAGGGAGACATCCGCGACGGGGCGTCGGTGGCTCGGGCCCTCCAGGGCGCCGATACGGTCGTGCACCTCGCCGCACGTGCGGGTGTGCGGCCCAGCATCGAGAATCCGACGCTCTATGCCTCGATCAACGTCGAGGGCACGACCCGGTTGCTCGAGTCGTGTGCCCAGCAGGGCGTCTCGCGGTTCGTCTTCGGCTCGTCGAGTTCCGTGTATGGCGACACCACCCCTGCGCCGTTCAGAGAAGACCAGCCGGCGCTGGATCCCATCTCGCCGTACGCCGCCACCAAGCGTGCCGGCGAGCTGGTGTGCCGCGTGTTCTCGCACCTGCACGGGTTCCGCATCGCCGCGCTCCGATTGTTCACCGTGTACGGGCCCCGGCAGCGACCCGATCTCGCCATACATCGTTTCACGAGACTCATGGCCGAAGGAGACGCCGTACCGCGTTACGGAGACGGCTCAACCGAGCGTGACTACACCCACATTGACGATATTGTGGGTGGCGTGCTGGGCGCGGTTCACTGGATCGAGACCGATGAGCCCGCATTCGAAGTGTTCAACCTGGGCGAGTCTCGCACCGTGAGGCTCGACTATCTGATCGAGCTGATTGCGAAGGCCCTCGGGGTGGAGCCGCTGATCAACGAGCTGCCACCGCAGCCCGGTGACGTACGCCTCACGTGCGCCGACATCACGAAGGCACGGCGAGTGCTTGGCTACGACCCCAAGGTGTCGATCGAGGAGGGCATTCCCCGCTTCGTCGCCTGGTACGAGGAATCCTATGGACGTCAGTCACGAGCAACTGCTTGAGCAGGCGAAGGAGCGATTCGAGCTCCAGGATTACTACGGCGCGATCCATATAGTCGAGGAGCTGATCGAGCACGGCCGTGCGTACGCAGACGCGCACAACCTCCTCGGCCTGGCCTACCAGCTGGTGGACCAGCCCGAGCGGGCTCTCGAGGCGTTCGAACACGCCCTCAAGCTGAACCCGCACTACGTGGACGCCCACATCAATCGCGGCGTGGTGTTGGCGAGTCTCGGGCGATCGGAGGAAGCGGCGGAGGATTTCGCCGTCGCCCGCCGGAGTGGGGGCGAGCGGCGGGAGGGGGTGCCCAGCCATCATGCCGCGAGACTCGCCAACAAGCACGCCGAGCTGGGCGAGGCCTACGCCGAGGCGGGTCAGCTGTCGCAGGCCATAGAGCAGTACCGGGAGGCGCTCAAGCTGGGTCCCACCTTCCACGATCTGCGCTACCGAATGGGACAGCTGCTGCTGGAAGCGGGGCGATCACTCGAGGCGCGAGAGGAGTTCGAACAGGTAATGAAAGCGCGGCCCCACTCGGGGGAGGCGAAAGGGTCGTACGGCATGGCGTGCTACCTGGCCGGCGACCCCCAGTCGGCGCGCGCAGTATGGGAGAAGCTGGCCCGGGAGCGCCCCGACGACCCGAGGGCCAGGGCGTATCTGGCAATGCTCGAGCGCGCGGAATGAGTGCACAACCTCCAACGAACAAGGCACAATGTCCAAGGGGGAATGCACGTTGGACGTTGGACATTGGACACTGGACATTGTGCATTCTGCCGCTGCTCGCAGCGTGCGGCGGGGCCGTGGCCGATCACGAGACGTTGGGCGACAGGGCGTATGCCGAGGGGCGGTTCGGCGACGCGCTCGTGGAGTACCGCTTGGCGCTGGCGCAGGGGGCACCGAGCCCGCGACTCAGGATGAAGGCCGGCCAGTCGGCGCTTCACGTAGGTGACCTCGTCGGAGCGGCGGCGCAGTATGCCGCACTGGGGAGAGAGGGAGCGCCCGACGAGGCCGCGCAGGCTGCGGAGGGGCTGGTGTGGGTCGCCGACCGGGCGATGGAAGACCGCGACCAGGAAGCCCTGGCAGCGGCTGTCACGAACCTGCACGAGATCGCGCCTGGCAGGGCTCTCGGGGGGTTCGCCCACCAGCTCGTGCGCAACGTCGGACAGGTACCCCAGTCGTCCGACGCTCTCTCGCTTCTCCTGTACGCCGCCGCCGGAGCGCCGGACGCGAGGACGCTCGACTCGTTGATGTTCGGCTACGCGCGCGTGCTTCGGCGGGTGGACCGCTGCGAGGAGGCGATCCCGCTGTTCGAGAGCCTGTTGCGGCGGCGCCGGGAGCCCGCCGTGGTTCCCGAGGCGGAGAACGGTCTGGCCATGTGTGCGCTCTCGCTCGGCAAGGACGCGCTCGATCGCAACTCTC
>JBHIEQ010000240.1:0-4828 GCA_046760725.1 Gemmatimonadales bacterium | reverse complement strand
CTTCACGGTTGCCTCTTGTAGTGTGAAGTCCGGCTACGACATACGGCAGGAAAGTACCCGACCGCGCGTGTGCCGGGCAACGGCGACAGGTTCACTTTTCGTCGTCGAATCCGACGTGTTTGTGTGTGCCGTCGCAAAACGGCTTGTTCTTGGAATGCCCGCATCGACACAGGGCGTAGCTCTCATCCTCGGTGATGAGATTCCCCTCGTGATCCACGAGGCGTATCCCCCCGGTCACGCGGTAGGAGCCATTCTTGCGGACTTTGATTTCCATCGGCGTCAGCCTCCCTCGAAGAAAGCCATCAATTCATCCAGGGGCCAGCAGTTGAGGACATCCGCCTTCTCGAGCCATGCCCGCCGAGCCTGATCCACCCCGTAACGCATCAGCGCCAGGTCCCCGACTCTATGAGCGTCGGTGCCTATCGCGACCTTCACGCCCAGATCCCGCGCGAGCATGAGCTGAGTGTCCCTCAGATCCAGCCTCTCGGGGTGCGCATTGAGCTCGACCGCCACACCCTGCGCCGCCGCACACGCCAGCACCTCGTCCAGATCGAATGCCATAGGCTCGCGGCGATTGATCAGACGCCCGGTGGGGTGCCCCAGAATGTTGACCTCGGGATGCTCGAGAGCCCTGACGATCCGCCTGGTTTGCTTCGAGGTCGGCAGATCGAGCTTCGAATGGATCGACACCAGGACGACGTCCAACCCGGCGAGCAACTCGTCCTCCAGGTCGAGGCGTCCGTCCGCCAGGATGTCAACCTCCATGCTGCGGAGCAGGCGAAGCTCATGCCGCCGCTCGGCGATCTCCGCAATCTCCTCCCATTGCCGCCTCAGCTTGGCGGCATCCAGCCCCCCCGTCATCGCGAGTGCCTTGCTGTGATCGGTGATGGCGCAGTACTCGTAGCCGCGGGCCACGCACCCATCCAGCATCTCCTCAATCGTGTTCTTGCCGTCCGACCACGTCGAGTGCATCTGCAGGTCGCCGCGGATGTCGTCCAGGGTGATGAGGGCGGGGAGGGTCCTGCCGTCGGCAGCCTCCACCTCACCACGATCCTCCCTGAGCTCCGGCGGCATCCACGGCAGTCCAAGGGCTTCATACACGCCTTCCTCGTCGCCGCCGGCCACCGCCGAGTCGTCCTCCACACGGAACACGCCGTACTCGGAGACGCGCAGGCCCCGAGCGACGGCCCGTTTGCGGATCTTGACGTTGTGCTCCTTGGACCCCGTGAAGTACTGCAACGCGGCACCATAGCTCTCGGGCGGAACGACCCTCATATCGACCTTGAGACCCGAGCGGAGAACCACCGTGCCCCTGGTGTCGCCCGACTTCTCCACCCGAGCGACCTCGCCGTATCCCGTGAAGCGAGCCATCACCGGTCCCGGGTTCTCGGCGATCACCAGCAGGTCCACATCGCCCACCGTTTCTCTACGCCGCCGGTAGCTTCCCGCGACCTCGATCCGCTGCACCTCCCTCATTCCGGCCAGATGGTCCACGAGCGGCTCTATCAATTGATCTGCATCACTCAGCTTCACCCGTTCGCTCTGCTTGCGCCGCGCCGCGACGCCTTCCAGAATGCGGCTCTGAGTCTTCTTGCCGAATCCCTCCAGTTCCTCGATGTCGCCCGCCAGCGCGACCCGCTCAAGGTCGTCCAGCGTCTCTACTCCGAGCTCCTCCCATAGCTTCTTGACGCGCTTGGCACCGAGACCCGGAAGTCGCGTCAACTCTATCAGGGAGTACGGCACCGTCCGCGTCAGCTCATCGAGCAGCTTGGCGCGACCCGTTCCCACCAGCTCGGCGATGTATGCGGCTATGTCCTTCCCCACAGTCGGAATCTCGGTGAGGTCGACCCCATCCGCGACGAGCTTGTGGAGCTGGGTCGGGTAGTCCTCCACGGTGCGCGCCGCGTTGCGGTACGCCCGTATGCGAAACGGGTTCGCGCCCTGAATCTCGAGCAGATCCGCGATGTCCTCGAGATGCCGCGCGATCTCGATGTTTTGCACTTATACCTCGACGCCCTTCTTGCGAAGCAGATCGACGAATTCCTCTTCGCTGAGCGTTGTTACGTCGAGGGCCTCTGCCTCGTCGGCCTTCGATCCGGGGTCCTCTCCCACCACCACGAAATCGGTTGCCTTGCTCACCGCCGACGTGACCCTCGCGCCGAGTGACTCTATGAGCTGCCGCGCCTCGCGGCGGCTCCACCTCTCGAGCGCGCCCGTCAAGACGATCTTCAGTCCCCCGAGCGGCGCCTTGCCGGCACCAGCGTCCTCCTCGATCAGGGTGATCGGACCCGCGAGGAGCTTATCGACCGTCTCGAGGTTGCGCCTGTCGTCGAAGAAACCCCGGATCTGGTGGGACATTACGGGCCCCACTCCCGGTGCCGCCTCGAGTTCCTCAGCCGACGCTCGGTGAAGCGCGGCGAACGAGCCGAAGTGGCGCGCCAGGTCGCGTGCCACGGCGACACCCACTTCCGGAATACCCAGGGCGTAGAGAAAGCGGTGCAGCTCGACTCGTGCTGCGCGCTTGATGGCGTTCACGAGGTTGGTGGCGGATTTCTCGGCGAACCCCTCGAGCTCGATCAGCTGATCGGCCGTGAGCTCGAAGATCTGTGGCAGCCGATGTACCAGACCCGTCTCCACTAGGAGCTTCGCCGTCTCATCACCGAGCCCCTCGATGTCCAGGGCGTCGCGTGACGCAAAGTGCACGATGCGTCCCGCGAGCTGAGCGGGACACTCGAATCCGTTCGGGCAGACCGTGTACGGCCCGCGAATGATCAGCTCTGTCCCGCAAGAGGGACAGCGTTTCGGCATCCTGAAGCGGGGTCCCCGCTTCGCGCTCTCGTCGGGAAGACGCTCCAGAATCTGCGGGATGACGTCGCCGGCTCGCTGTACGCGCACCCG
This sequence comes from Gemmatimonadales bacterium, assembly GCA_046760725.1. Lineage (GTDB taxonomy): Bacteria > Gemmatimonadota > Gemmatimonadetes > Gemmatimonadales > GWC2-71-9 > JBHIEQ01. The sequence goes on along the minus strand of JBHIEQ010000240.1, from coordinate 1,930 downwards.
ATCGCCCTCCCGGATGTCCTTGCGCGTCACTTCTTCACGGTTGTGCAGGCTCGCCCGGCTCACCGTGACGCCGCCCAGCTCGACGGGCCGAAGCATCGCGATCGGCGTGACGATGCCCGTTCGTCCCACGCTAGGGACGATGCGTAGCACGCGGGTGATCTCCTTACGGGGCGGGAACTTGAACGCAAAGGCCCAGCGCGGGTGCCGCGCGGTGGCACCGAGCCGTTCGCGGGCAGCGAGGTCGTCCAGCTTGATCACGATGCCGTCGATCTCGTAATCCAGCTCGTCACGTCCCGCGTGCAGCTCGGCGTGATACTCGAGAATCGCCTCGACCGAGGTCACCCGCTTCACCAGCTCGTTGACCCTGAACCCCCACTCGCGCAGAGCCTCCAGCGCCTGCCACTGTGTCCCGATCTCGGGTCCCTCGATCGCCAGGATCTCGTAGGCGAATAGGTGGAGTGGGCGCGCGGCGGTGACTCTCGGATCCAGCTGCCGCAGCGACCCCGCCGCGGCGTTACGCGGGTTGGCGAAGGGTTCCTGTCCCCTTTCGAGGAGCGACGCGTTGAGCCGCTCGAAACCGCCGATGCGCATGATGACCTCTCCGCGCACCGCCAGGAAATCAGGCGTCCCGTCCCGGCTCTCATGCAGCTTGAGCGGTATCGACTGGATCGTCTTGAGGTTCTGGGTTATTCCCTCACCGGTTCGCCCGTCTCCGCGTGTGGAGCCTTCCGCCAGCACTCCCGCCCGATAGACCAGTTCCACCGACGCGCCGTCCAGCTTCGGCTCCAGGACGTAGCGGGGCTGCTTCACCGCTTTGCGCACCCGGTCATCGAACCTCGTGAGAGCCGCTTCGTCACCGCTCGAATCCAGGCTTAGGAGGGGAACGGTGTGCTCGACGGCGGGGAACTTGTCCAGCGGAGCTCCGCCCACGCGCTGAGTGGGTGAGTCGGGTGTGCGAAGGTCCGTGAATGCCTCCTCGAGCTCCACCAGTTCCCGAAACAGCTCGTCGTAGGCGGCATCCGAGATTTCCGGCGCGTCCCGCACGTAGTACAGGTAGTCGTGACGCCGAATCTGCTCGCGCAGTTGTGCGATTCGTTTCCGAGCCTGGGCGCGATTCATACTGCTATGCAGGGATGCATCTAATCTAAGGTGCGTCGAACCGGAAGCGACGTAGCGAGCACGATCAACATCCCCCCTGCCAGAGCCGCGGAAACATGGAACGACTTTGCGAGCCCGATATGGGCGAATGCGAGCCCGACGAGAAGCGGGCCCAGCGTCTGGCCTAGACGGAGCAGCATCGCGTGCACGGAGAGGAGCGCTGCGCGGTTCTGCCTCGACGCCGCCTGCGAGATGATGTTGATGATGCTGGGGATGTTGATCCCGTTCGCTACACCGAACAGTAACAGCGGGCCGATCAGCGACGCAGGCGAGCCGGCCAGGGGGATCGTAGCCACGGCCACCACGTAACAGACGAAGCCGGTTCTTACGAGCTTCCTCTCCCCGAACCTCGCCGTCAAGCGGCCCAGCCGCCAGGAGGCTACACCGGTGGTCAGTGACGTGAAGGCCATCGCCAACCCGATCCACAGGGGCGAGGCGCTGAATCGTCGCTCGAGGAGGAACGGCAGGTATGTCAGAAACGTGCCGTAGATCAGGATGAACGTGACTATGCTCGCCCCGAACATCACAAGCACTTCGCGGCGGCTCATCGCTTTCAATGCGTTTCGCAGATACGATCCCCAGCCGGATTGGGTGCTTGGCTCCGGGCTCTCCAGGACGCGGAGCACCAGCAAGGCTACGGGAAGCCCGAGCGCGGGCAGGAAGAACGGCGCGTACCATGCAACGATCGCCAGCGCTCCTCCTATCACGGGATAGGCCGCGGTGCCGACGCTCAGCACACTGGCGTTGTACCCCAGAGCCGTGGCGCGCCTGA
>JBHIEQ010000239.1:0-4842 GCA_046760725.1 Gemmatimonadales bacterium | reverse complement strand
AATCCGCCGGTTCGAGTGCCGGAGCGGAGGGAACGGCCGGAGGGCGGTGGTGCCCTGTCGTTCTTGCCGTTTCTCTTCTTGTTGTTCTTTATCTTTGTTCTGCCTGCGTTCGCCCGCGCTTCCGCCGCGGGCCGATACGGCGGCCGTTACCATCGGGGCTCGGGCGGGATGGGGTGGCTCCTGCTGGCGATGCTCATGAGCGGCGGGGGCCGCAGGGGAGGCTGGGGAGGGGGCGGTTGGGGTGGTGGTGGTTTCGGCGGCTTCGGCGGGGGCGGGGGTTTCGGAGGAGGAGGCGCGGGAGGGAGCTTCTAGGGATGCGGATGACGCCGCGGATGATTGTTGGTGGCGACGCGGTTCACGAACATGAGCGGGGCGAATGAATGGCGAAAGACAAGCAGGCACAGCTTAGAACACTGGCTGACGAGCTGGAGAAGGTGCTGGGGGACAACCTCGTCTCCTTCTGCCTCTACGGAGCGGGAGTGAGGGACGACGCGGCCGAAGAGCGCAAGGAGTTCACTACGCTCCTCATCCTGAAGGACGTATCGCCCGAGGCTCTGCGGCCGATCGAGGCCGCGGTCAACGGCTGGACGAAGAAGGGCAACCCACCACCACTCATCTTCGCCGACGACGGCTGGCGCTCTTCGACCGACGTGTTCCCCATCGAGGTCGAGGACATGCGTGAGGCGCATCTCCTGCTCAAAGGGGAGACGCCGTTCGAGGGGCTCGTCACCAACCGCGAAGATTTGAGACGCGAGCTCGAGCGCGAGGTGCGGGGCAAGCTGCTTCAGCTCAGAACCGAGTACGTCGCGCTCGCGCCCGACGGCAAGGCGCTGGGCAACCTGCTGGCGACGTCGGCCACGACCTTCTTTGTGCTATTTCGGGCGGTCATACGACTGGTCGGCAAAGTCCCTCCTCAGGAGCGCGAGGCGCTCGTGAGGGAAACGGCCGACGCCACCGGGATGGACGCCGATGCCTTCGACTGGCCGCTGGCACGTATCGCCGGGCGCAAGGTCCCCGCACTCTCCGCATACGACCCGATCGCCGACCGCTACGTCGCTCAAATAGAGCGTCTGGCGCGGTTCGTGGATTCTTACCAGCCACAGGGCGCTGGCGCCGAACCGCCTAGCGCGGGCGCCGAACCGCCTAGTGCGAGCGGCTGACTGCGTACTGCGCACAGCACACTGCGTACTGCTGACCGCCGAGCGCCAACCCGGGAATACTGTTCACCTTGGAGCTATTGGAATGAAGCGAACTACGCTGATACTCGGACTCAGCTTGCTTTCTTCGAGCTGTGGGTACAATCGGATACAGACGCTCGACGAGCAGGTCAACGGCTTCAAGAGCCAGATCGAGGTGCAGCTCCAGAGGCGCGCCGATCTTGTGCCGAATCTGGTGCAGGTGGTCAAGGGCTTCGCGCAGCAGGAGCTTGCGATTTTCGAGGAAGTCTCGCAGGCGCGGGCTCAGCTCGGTGGCGCGATCCAGAGTGGAGAGTTGGCCCAGATGGCGGCCGCCAACCAGGCACTCTCCGGAGCACTGGGCCGTCTCATCGCCATCGCCGAGGACAACCCCGAGATCCAGTCCAACGAGAACTTCCGCATGCTGCAGGACCAGCTGGAGGGAACCGAGAATCGCATCTCGACCGCGAGGCAGGACTACAACAACTCCGTGCGCGAGTACAACGCGTACATCAGACGCTTCCCCCAGGTGCTGACGGCCAAGATGATTGGAGCCGGACCGAGAGAGTATTTCGAGGCGGAAGAGGGCGCTCGAGAGGTGCCCCAGGTGCAGTTTTGATCAGAATGGCGCCAAGAGAGGGTGGGCACCCGCCCCCACCCCCTACCTGATCTCCACCTGCGCCGCCTTCTCGATCTCCTTGATCAGTTCCACGTGGTCAGCCTCTTCCCCCAGCGCGCGCCGCGCTTCCCCAAACACACGTTTCGCCATACCCATCGCGTCGGAGGGCACGCGGGTGTCCTCGAGAACCTTCACCGCGACTCCGAGGTCTTTGTCCAGCAACGCCAGCCGGAAGGTGCGAGGCCAGGCGCGAGTCACCACGCGCTGAGGAATCAGGTTCTCGGTCACGTTGGAACGGCCGCTCGAGGCATTGATCACTTCGAGCGCGGCGGTCGCCGTCACACCGAGTTTCACAAGCGCGGCGAGCCCCTCGCCCGCCGCCTGGATGTTCACGGCCAGGAGGGCGTTGTTGATGGCCTTGAGGGCGTGCCCCGTGCCCACGGGGCCCACATGCACAATCTTACCGGCGAACGGCGCGACTACGCGGCGTGCCCGCTCCACCCAGGGCTCTTCTCCGCCAAGCATCAAGGTGAGAGTCCCTTTCTCCGCACCACTCGTCCCGCCACTCACCGGAGCGTCCACGAACCCTGCGCTCCGCTCTGAGAGCCACTGCGCGATCTCACGCGACAGCGACGGCTCGCCCGACGTGCAGTCCACGAGGAGGTGTCCCTCGCGCCACGCCCCATCGCCCTGCCGCACTACGTCGAAGACATCCTGAGAAGTCGGCAGACAAGTGATCACAGAATCCGCCCATGCCACGAGCTGGTGAACCGTGCCCGCGGCTGTTGCACCCTGACTCCGCGCGAACTCCTCCGCCTTGACCGCCGTCCGGTTCCACACCATGAGGTCGAACGCCTCTGCGACGTGAGCGGCCATCGGACTGCCGATCGCCCCGAGACCGATGAAACCGATCTTGTCGGGCATTGTCCCCCTCCAAGACATCATCGCCTTACAGCGCCTAACATCGCCCTACATCGCCCCTTCTATTTACCCGCCCAACATTCTGCTCCGCAGGTTGGCCATCTTCCTTCTGAGCGAGCCATCCATGATGCGGTCGCCGACGCGCACCACGACACCGCCCAATATCGACGGATCCGTGTGGAAGTGCGGGATTACGTCCTTGCCGATGGCGGCGCTGAGCCGCGCGCGCACGGCCTCACGGAGCTCCTGATCGGGCTCCCGCGCCGTCGTGACACCTGCGTGCACGCGGTTGAACTTCTCGTCGAGGAGCGCCATGAACTCCTCGCTGATCGCAGGGAACAGCCCCTGGCGGCCGCGGCGAACGACGCTCGCTAGAAACCGCAAGAAGGGCGCCGGCGCGAACTGCTCCAGTCCGCGCTGCAGAATCGTGACCTTCAGATCCTTGGCGACCCGGGGTGACTCGAGCGCGACGCGAATCTTGCCTTCGGTCAACACCGCGTCGGCCAGAGCATCCATGAGCTTGGCGTAACGCTCGGTCTCGCCCGTGCGCTCGCCGAGTTCGAACAACGCCTCCGCGTAGTTGCGGGCGATCGTGTGCTCCCTCACCGAGGCTTGCGCTCCAGCGCGTTCAGGTACTCCTCAACGATCTTCCGATCGTCCTGGCTGTCGAGCCGCTTCTGAATCAATTTCGCCGCGGCGGCGAGAGAGAGATCTACTGCCTCACGCCTCAGCTCGGTCACCGCGCGCTCGCGCTCCGCATCAATCTCGCGCTTCGCGCGATCGAGCATCTGCTGCTGGTCGGCCCGCGCTCTCTCGAGCAGATGCTCGCGCTCCCGCGCCGCGACCGTCTTCGCCTCATTGATGAGACCTTGTGCCTCCTGCTTGGCGCCGTGCAGCAGTTTCCTATGCTCCTCGAGCGCCGCCTTCGCTTCGGTGTTCATCTTCTCGGCCTCGTCGAGCTGGCGGGAGATCGTGCGCTCCCGCTCCTCCGCGGCCCTCAGGATCGCGGGCCACGCGAACCGCCACAGCACGAACAGGAGAGCCGCGAATACGACCCAGGTCCAAAAGAAGAGACCGAAATTCACCTCGAACGGCGAGCTGAAGCCGCCCTCGGCGTGTTCTTCCTGAAGCAGCGCCAGGTAGTAGAGTGCCGTGGACACGATGATCTCCCGCTATTGCATGACCTTGAACAGCAGCGCGAACACCAGCGCGATGATTGTGGCTCCCTCGAGCAGCACGGCGATCAGGATCGCGATGCCGCGGATGTCCGCCGCCGCCTCCGGCTGACGGGCGATCCCCTCGGCCGCCTGCCCGCCGATCCGACCCAATCCGAGCCCGGCGCCGATGATCGCGAGCCCGATACCGATGCCGGCACCCAGGAGGGCGTTGGTGTTCCTCGCTGCCTCCACCATCGCTTCGGTTTCGGTGGGGACTTCCTGGATAAGCGAAAGAAGGTTGAGCAGCATCTCGAAGTCCTTTGCGTTATCGGGAGATCAAGTGTCCGTTCGCGCTCCCCGCCTCCGACACCGCCTCTCCCGAGCGGTATCTCGGCGGCGACCCGCCAACGGTCGTGAGACCAGCGGGCTTCCCCCACCACCCGGCGGGGTACCGATTCTCAGGTGACGAAGCGCAAGTCACCAAATGGAAAACGCCACGGGGTGACGGCGGCCACCCCGCCACGTCCCGTCGCCACGGCATAACGCCAATGCCCTCGTCCCGTCATGCCGTCGTGCGGTCATCCCGTCGTCCCGTCGCCCTGTCGCCCCATCAGTGCTCATGCTGCATCAGCCCGATGAACACCGCGGTCAGGAGCGCAAACACGTACGCCTGCAGGAATGCTACGAATATCTCCAGCAGCATGATGCCGAGCACCAGCGCCGACGTCGCGATCCCGATGCCCCAGTTCCAGCCACCCAGGTGCCCGAACATGAATATCAGTCCGAACAGCGAGAGGATGACGAAGTGACCGGCCGTCATGTTGCCGAACAGTCGCACGCAGAGCGCGAACGGCTTGACCAGTTTCGCGACGATCTCGATCGGCGCCATCGCAAGTGACATCGCCACCGCACCAAGCCCGGATATCCCGGGCACACGAGGGAAGATCGTGCGCATGTAGCCCGCGGGCCC
>JBHIEQ010000238.1:0-4895 GCA_046760725.1 Gemmatimonadales bacterium | reverse complement strand
TAGGTGCGCCAGGCTTCGGCGGTCTTCCAGGTGGAATGATGGTTACGCCGCACCTCTCCTGCCATCCACTACAGGAGCACTTGTGCGGGATCGCGCGCGTCGTGGGACGGCTTGCGCGTGCGCTCGCCAGACCTCAGCGAGCCGCATGGGCCTTGAGATACTGCAGAACACTCGCGATCTCCTCCCCAGGAGGGATCGGGACACCCAAAGACCGCATGTTCTGTTGCATCCGCTCGACCACACCGGGCCACTCGTCGGCAGTGTGCAGCCCGGGACTCGGCAAGCCGTGGCAAGCCGTGCAGTAGCGTCCCAGGAGATCGGCACCGCGGCTCTCGGGCTCGGGAAGATCGGCGCGCTGGACGCCGGGAGGGAAAGAATCTCCCATCATGCGCCCCATCATTCCCCCCATCATCCCCCGCATCATCCCTTCCATCATGCCGCGCCCCATCGGTCGCGAATCACCGCTCTGGGGGCGCTCCATACGTCGCTCCATCATCCGACCCGACATCCCGCGATGCATCATCTGCATCATCCGGCTCTTGTGACCTTCCATCCAGCTGCGGAACGGCTCCCGGCGGTCGCCGGGCAGCGCAGCCTCCAGCCGCTGCCGGGCCCGGCGCGCGGCCGCCTGTAGCGAGTCCGGTCCCTGCATGGCGGCCTGGGCTATATCGGGCTCCAGACTCACCAACAGCACGCGGACTCTCATTTCGGCCAGAGTGTCGAGATCGAGCGACCGCGACAGTGCCTCTACGGTGAGAGGTTCGGCTAGGGCGGGAGTCGGGACGCGCCCTGCTCTTGTCCGCTCCACCGTCACCCCAACGATCACACCCGCCCCAAAGAGCACGGCAGCCACCAGAGCCGCCCTCCAGCGGGGATTGCTACTAACCGTTGTCATGGCGCATTTCCTTCCAGCGCGATCGCGGCCAGCACCGGATCGGCATCGCCACCCAACCCGATCCAGAGTGCGGCAGGCTCCCCGTCACCAGCCACGGCCGCCAACGTGGGGCTCCCCTCGGGCGCGGCAGGAGCACCCCCGGTGACCGTGCTGACGAGGAGCGCCAAGATCACCGCAGCCGCACCGGCCATCCCCAGTGTCGGCTTCCACCACGCGGCGAGCAGCGTCCACCACGGGGCCCCTAGAGAGCCGAGCCGCTCGAGACGAGGCTCCGCGGACCTCATGAGCCGGCGCAGGCGCACCTCCCACAACTCCCGGTCGGTGGAGCCGCGGGGTGCTACGGCCTCGGGAAGCCACTCTCTGGGCAACGGGTCCGGAATCCGATCGTTCATGGTGTTTCCTCCCTGCCGAGTAGCGGCGCCAGCTCGGCTCTCAAGGCGCGCCGCGCGTGGTGTACGTGGGAGCGCACCGTCCCTGCATCTATCCCCATCAGCCGCGCGATCTCCTGAGCCGTATATCCCTCGACATCGAACAGCCGGAACGCGGTGCGCCGTTGTTCCGGCAACCGCTCGATCGCCCGGTCAACGAGCCGGCGAATCTCCGCTTGCTCGAGGCTCTGCGCGGCATCCTGTTCCACGCTGGGCAGATCCCGCTCGGGCCATGGCTCAGTGCGTCTCGTGCCGAGCGCCTTACGGCGGTTGCGCGCGACATTGCGGGCGATCTGGTAGAGCCAGGGGGCGAAAAGCCGCTTCGGATCGAACGTGTGAATCCGGTCCAGGGCGCGGAGAAACGTCTCCTGCGCTGCGTCCTCGATGTCGGCCTGCTCGCTGAGGTACGATGCCGCGACGGCGTGGATGGGACGGAGGTAGCGGCGCGCCAGCTCCTCGAACGCTTGGCTGTCGCCGATCTTGACCCGCTGCGCCAGCGAGGCATCGCGATCGTCGAGCGCCGCATCATGGTTGATCGCCCCCCTCTCCGTATCGTCCTCCGGCATCGCGCTCCGTCGCTCGGTTTATCGCGGCGCGGCTGCCCGCTGCCCGGGTTGAGTCCCGTCCCGGGCAGTGGCGCCGACTCATGATGCAGGCAGCCCGGAGGCAGCGGATATGTCAGTTACGGAACCTGTGCCCCATGCCCGCACCGTGTTGCATCCAGCCCATCCCGGGCATCGCGTCGTAGCCCAAGCAGTGGGACCAGTCACCGTAGCCGTGCATGCCGCCACCCATGTACCAGCCCATACCTTGTCCTGCCCAGCGCTGCCGCAGGGCGATCCGAAGCTCGCGGCGCTGCTCCGGCGTCAGCTTGGCGAGGACGCCCGAGAACGCTTCGGAGAGTCCATTATGGATCTCGATCGCCTGGTCCCTTAGCTCTGCGCGCCGGGCCAGGAAATCATTCAGGTTGTTGAGATCCGCCTTCACCTCGGCCGGCAGGCCGAGTTCCGCGATCAGCCGGTCCACGTCGATCCTTGGCTCCGCTCCCTGCTGCTGTGCTGCGGCGATGCTGCCCAGCAGAAGGGCCCCACCAACCCCGATCGCCGCGGTCAATCCCTTGAGTGACGCCATCTGTTCCCTCCTCGGTTGTCGTCAGTCGGTCGCGGCTGGGCTTTGACATGTAGCCCAGTCGTTTCACACCCTCTACAACCGAGGGGGGAAAACGTTGAACGGGGTGTCCGGCTCGGCCGCCGCTCACCGGCCGGTCGTGTCTCAACCCTCCACGCGCGAGCTGAACGGAATCGGATTGGTCACGCAATAGACACCGGGGCAGCGTTCCTCAGCGAGGCGGCGGACTTCCTCGAGCTTCTCTCTCGTGGCGTCGGACTCGACTCTGAGCGTCGCACTCATGCCCTGCGTCACCGGACGGTCGGACACTCCCACACTGCGGGAGAGATCGACCTCGTTCTCCAGCGTAACCTCGAGCTTCTCGAGCTTGATTCCTTCCGCTGAGGCCACTGCCGCGAACGTCCCGGCAAAGCACGAGGCGAACCCGTAGAGGCAATAGGTTACCGGATCGGGTCTCACGCCTTGCCCTCCCATGAACGGCGCGAAGTCCGTCTCGGTGGTTTGCGTGCCACCTGGGTACTCGAGGTCGGCGGTGAACTGTGGCTTCCCCTCCTCGAACACCCAGCGGCCGACAACCTTCTTCAGCTTCTTCCCGATGCTCGCGTCTCTTTCTACCTCAGCCGCGAAGGCCTCAACGGCCTGCACGTTTACGTTATTGAGTTTGCCCACGTTGTTCTCCCGAATTCAAAAGCGTTGAACTGCGTTGTTGAGTAGGTCGCGGCGTTCCCACCGCAGCATGCTAGCCGAACCGCACCGGCCTGAAAACGGTCGGGTCTTCGACGAGCAGCGGGCTCCGGGCGGTGAACGCCTCCGCGTATTGCACACCGACCAGGCTCCCCACGTAGCGATCCTCCACTCCGTACCGCTCGAGCAGCTCTCGGTGGCCGCCCCCGAACACGGACTCGTACGCCGCGAGCGCGGCAAGCTTCCGCTCGTAAACGCCCGTGACGTCCACCGCGAAGTCGAACCGCGCCCACGGCTTCTCCATGCGACAGTGCCCGAAGAACAACCGCTCGATCTCGTGCGGTTGGCTGTCGGCCAGCGCTTCACCACCCGGTACTTCGTCCCACTTGGGTAGCCGAGCGTAGAAGACCCCGTGCACCACGATGTCGGTTATCGCCTTGTGATCGGGATGTACGCCCGATGCCTCGGCGGTGAACACGTAGCGCGGCCGATGAGTCCGAACGAGCTCCGCTACAGCGACTCGAGCTTCCGGCGTGTCTTGGATGAACCGATCCCGGAACCCCAGCACCGTTCGGTCCACACCGAGAATCTCGGCGGCGTGCGCTGCCTGCCGGCCACGCTCCCCGCGCGGCGCATACCGCGCCGGTTCACCGTCCGAGAGATCTGCGAATAGAACCGAGAGCCCCGCTCGAGACAGCTTCGCCGCCGTCCCTCCCAGCACCACCTCCAGATCGTCGGGATGGGCGCCGAACCCGATCACGTGGTAGCCCTCACGCATAGGGAACGCCAGCCCCGAGGAGACCGGGCTCGCGTGCCTCGCGCCCGGCCGGCCTCTTCCTGCCCGCCACCGCGACGAACGCGGCACCTACGCCGCTCATCCTACCGAGGAGCCTCTCGATGGGCCGGAGTATCTTCGCCGCGAGAACGCTCGGCGGATAGAACACCGCGGCGGCGCGCAGCACAGGCTCGAGGCCCGCGTCGCGCAGCAGGGCCCTCAAGTCCCGGACCGTCCAGAATCGCGCCCCCGCCCACGGGCCGGCTCTGACCAGCACGCGGATCCGCCTAATCGCCGCCCACAGACTCCAGCGCCCCAGCTCGCCCAATACGACCGTGCCACCGGGTCGAGTCACCCTGCCAAGTTCGGCCATGACAACCCGCGGGTGCTCGACGAAACAGAGCAACGTCACCGCCGTGGCGGCGTCGAAACACCCAGGCGGGAACGGGAGCCTCGCGGCGTCACCCACAACCAGATAGACACGTCGCTCGCCCCTGATACGTTCCTTTGCCGCCGCCGCCATGCTCCGCGAGGCGTCGATGGCTACGACGCGGGCACCTTCACTTGCCAGCTCGGCCGCCCACCGCCCGTCTCCGGCACCCGCGTCCAGGATCAACCGTCCACCTGCCTCGCCCAGCACCTGCGTAAGCGCCCGTCGCTCATCGGCCCACACGAGCCGACCCAGCGGTGAGGCAAACCAGGCGGCATATGCCGTCGGCTCGAATTCTTCCTCCAATTCGTCCCCCAGCCGTCGCTTCAGCGACAGACCGCCGAGCCGCGGCTTGAGCCGCGGTAACGCCCGCTCGCCCCCGCTCGCCCCCGCTCGCCCCCATCCCCCACCACACCCCGACACGGCAACTCAGATCCACCCGAACCGGATGAGCGTCTTGTTCACCCGCCAGGCGAAGAGCGCAGCCAAGCCGATGAGCGCCGCTGTGAAGCCCGCGCCGAACCTGCCGTAGACCTGAAGCCCCAGGATGATCGT
>JBHIEQ010000237.1:0-4924 GCA_046760725.1 Gemmatimonadales bacterium | reverse complement strand
GAAGATGCGCTGGCGGCGCGGAACGGCTGGGACGTACTGAAGGTGCCGATGGTGACACCCGACTACCACGACCCCTACCAGCTGAACCTGGTGGAGATCTTTCAGTATATGATCGGCAACACCGATTGGGATCCCTTTCGGCGCGAGCCCGACAAGAACGCGTGCTGCCACAACGTCGTGCCCATCGGCAACATGGCGGGGCCTGCGTTCGGCGTTCCCTACGATTTCGACTGGTCGGGGCTGATAAACGCTCGCTCCGCCCGCCCCAACGAACATCTGCCCATCCGTTCGGTACGACAGCGGCTCTACCGGGGGCTCTGCCGACCCGAAGAGCTGGTTGAACGAACGCTCGAGGTCTTTGCCCGGAAGCGCGCGGCGATCTTCGGTCTCTTCAACAGCGTCGAGGGGCTAGAGGATAAGCGTCGCGAGGACGCGATCGAGTACCTCGAGGAGTTCTACGACACGATCGGCAACGAGCGCCAACTGAGGAGGAAGATGCTCGATGACTGCAGGAATGCTTGAACTACAAAAGCTGGCGCCCCTCGCGGCGCTCGCTCTCACCGTCGGCGCGTGCGCGAGCGGCGCGAATGTCGAGCCGCCCGCCCGCCCAACCCGGTCCCGTAACGTGCTCACAGCAGCTGAGCTTGCCGGACTCCCCTATGACAACGCCTACGACGCCATCCGCCGGCTGCGACCCACGTGGCTGCAGCGCAGGGCGGGCGGCCAGGCGGCTTACCCGGTGCTGTTCATTCAGGATAACCGGGTGGGCGAGCTTGACCAACTGAGATCGATCCCACTCCAGGATGTGGCGGAGATTCGGTTCATCAATGCGCGGGACGCCACGACTCGCTGGGGTACGGGCTACCGCGGCGGCGTGATTCAGGTGATCTGGAAGTAGCACTCGATAGACCCCCGAGACACGATATGTGTAACCGAGCGCGGCGAATGGCGCTGACGCTGGCCGCGGCGTGTGCGGCGCTGCTCGGTCCGAGTCGGGAGGCGCGAGCGCAATACACCGCTCGACGGCCCTCCCCCTTCCAGGCCGAAAAAGCCCGCCGGCTTATTAGCGAGCGCCTTCCCTGCCTGGGGTGTCATGTGCTGGACGGCGAAGGAGGCCGCATAGGGCCGGACCTCTCGGACGTGGGGAGCCGCCGCTCTCCCGAATTCATCTACGGCATGATCCGCGACCCGCAACGGGCGGCTCCCGGTTCGATTATGCCGCGAACGCCCATGGCCGCCGAACGAGTGGAGTTGCTCGCCAACTACTTGGCCTACCGCGGAGGTCCTAGCGCAACGACCGCTGCCGCCGCGAATCCCGCCGCTCGGTCGAACACGCCCGATGCCGCATCACTCTACGAGCGCAGCTGCGCCGCGTGTCACGGAGCGACCGGTCAGGGCAACGGCCCGAACGCGCAGTTTCTTCCCGTGCGGCCCACCGCGCACGCGGACAGTGCCTACATGTCCACGCGGCCGGATGACGTGCTCTACGACGCGATCTTCGCGGGTGGCCGTGTGATGAATCGCAGCCACCGCATGCCGGCGTTCGGCCACACACTGTCCCGGGACGAGATCCGCGGCCTGGTGCGCCACCTGAGGAAACTGTGCCGCTGCGAGGGGCCTGCCTGGTCGCGCGACGGCGCCGGGATCATTCGACCTTGAGAAGGCGACGCGCCGCGATCGCGGCGGTCCTGATCGCATCGGGGACCGCCGTCTGGTGGCTGTGGCTGAGCCCCGTCGAGTTTCCTCCACCGGCCGAGGCTGCGCCCAGCGCCCAGCGCCCGGCGAGCGCCGACTTCGCGGGCGCCGAAGCGTGCGGCCAATGTCACCGAGAGCAGTACGAGGCGTGGAGCACCTCCACCCACGGACGGGCCGGCGGACCTCCCTCTCCAGATAGACTCATCGCCCCGTTCGACGGAACACCGATCAGATTCGCCGACGCGACGGTGATCCCGTCCCGCGCGCCGGACGGCCGCTATCAGTTCGAGGTGCGGGAGGAGGGGTACGAGCCCCTGGTATTCACGGTCACCGGTGTCATCGGGGGCGGACACATGGTGGGAGGCGGTACACAAGGTTTCGTCGCCTCGTTCTCCGACGGCACTCTGCGATTCCTGCCGTTCGATTTCATCAGGGACGAAGGTGTCTGGTTCTGCAACACGAACAGCCGCGCCGATCGTGGCTGGATCCCCATCACAGCCGACCTGCGGCTGTCCGACTGCGCCGACTGGCCACCGGCGAGAATCCTGGGCACCGACGAACGCTACGGTAACTGCCAGGAATGCCACGCCAGCAGGATCAGCGTGCGGTTCGATCCCGCATCCAACCGGTTCCAAACCGAGGTCGCGAGCCTCGCGATCGACTGCGAGTCGTGCCACGGCCCTGGCAAGAGACACGTCGAGCTTGCGGGAACGGGTAGAGTATCGCACGATGCGGACATCGGTCTCGAACCACTATCTGTAGTGTCCAAAGACGCCTCGCTTGAGGTGTGCTTCCGCTGCCACGCGCTGAAGGACGTCCTCCAGCCGGGCTACCTCCCGGGCGCACCTCTAGGCGAGTATTACTCCACCGGCCTGCCGCTCGTGGGTGACCGACCTCTTTTTCCCGACGGGCGGGTGAGAACCTTCGCGTACCAGGGGAATCACCGCTACAGCGACTGCTATCTCAACGGGTCCATGACCTGCGTGGACTGCCACGATCCCCACTCACAGGGCTACCGCGATGTCTGGGGCCGTTCCCTCCCGAGCCGTTTCGACGACGGGCAGTGCACCGACTGTCACGCGAGCAAGGCAGTGCAACCGGAGCTGCACACCCACCATCCACCGGAGTCACCCGGCAGCCGCTGCGTGGCCTGCCACATGCCGTACCTGCAGCATCCCGAGCTTGGACGGACCTTGCACTTTGCCCGCTCGGATCACTCGATCTCAATTCCCAGACCGCGCTACGACCGCGAAGTCGGTATCCAGGGGGCCTGCCGGCAGTGCCATGCGGACAGATCGATCGAAGAGCTGGAGGCAAGTACGCGCGCATGGTACGGTGAGCTCAAACCCCTGAAGAGCATCGTCGCCGCGCAGAACCGAGCGCGAGAGTTCACCGACATCGACTCCGCCCGAGCGGCACTCCTCTCTGCCGGCGCGGCACACCCTCTCGCCCAGATTGCGGCCATGAGCCTCTTCGCCGAGCGATACCTGAGGCCCGACATGCGGCACCTCGAACCTTCGGTGGAACGAGCGCTGAGAAGGCTAGCCGGGGACCCGGACCCGGACGTCAAAGCTGTTGCCCTTGCGGCACTGCACCTCGCCCGGGGAGAGAGCCGACCGACGCGCCGCTTTCTCGCGCGTGAACTCGCATCTCTGGGGCAGGCTGAATCGAGCGTCCGTAGTCGCTGGAGCACGACACTCGCGGCCTTCGGCGACCGTTACGTTGGCCGGGGCGACTGGGACAACGCGATCGCGGCCTATCGCAAGGCCCTGGAGATCCGGCCTCGAGATCCAGCGATCCTGCGCAACTTGGGCTTCGCCCAGCTTTCGGCGGGCTACGACGATCAAGCCCTAGTCTCCCTGCGCACCGCGACCAGTGCGGACCCCTACCAGCCCCACGCCTGGCTCAACCTCGGCCTCGCGCTGGAGCGAAGAGGACACCTGAGAGGTGCGGCCCGCGCCTATGAGCGCACATTGGCCCTCAAACCCGACGAGGCGTTGGCCTACCTCAATCTCGGCAATCTGGCTCTGGAGGGCGGGGATACGGCAACGGCATTGTCGCGGTATGCCACGGCGGCGCGCCTCGATCCGGCACTCGAACGGACCGTTGCCGGGCTCATCAGCCCGCGCCGGTGACCCCACCCTCCTAGCCACGTCTTGACAGCATCAGTACCGGGGCGTAGGCTAGCTAAACACATCCCTGGCTCCTCCGGACTACCGTCGGGGATGCCTGCTGAGAGACTCACGACTAACGGCCGTTTTCTTGGCCGTTTTGGAGCCAGGCGCTGCGCACCGGCCAGATCGAGTGCCGCAGTCCTGGTATAGGGCAGTTCGGGAAACCGCCTGTGCGGGCGGGGCGGCGGCATGTGTGCTGCCGGATCTTCATCGAGTTTCCCGACTCCGATTGTCCACTATACTGAGGGAGGTGCCATGAACTGCACCAGACTCGTCAGAGCAGCGCTGCTGTTCGGCGCGGCGGGCCTCCTTGTTGCAGGCTCCGCCACTACGGCAGCGGCGCAGCGCACTGGCGTCGTACGGGGAGTGATCCGCGACGCCAGCAGCAACCGCCCGATCGCCGACGTGCAGATCGTCGTGGTCGGTACCAGGATCGGCGCCATAACGGATCGTGAGGGCCGCTATGAGCTGGCCAACGTTCCGGTCGGGAGCGCCCAGATCCAGGTACGAGCGATCGGGTACGGGAGCCAGACCGCCATTGCCTCGGTATCGGCGACCCAACCGCTCAACCTCGATTTCTCACTGAGGGAATCGGTGGTCCAGCTGGATGCTGTGGTGGTGACGGGAACAGGGGCGGCCGTCGAGAAGAAGCAGCTCGGCAACACGATCGAGACCATCGATCTCAAGAAGCTCGAGTTCGCGCCGGTGTTGAACTTCTCCGAGGCCATCGCGGCACGCGATCCCTCGGTGTCGGCTCTGCCCTCGGGTGGTCTTGCCGGTACCGGCGCGCGCATCCGCATTCGCGGCACCAGCAGCCTGTCCATGTCGAACGAGCCCGTCGTGTACGTGGACGGTGTCAGGGTCGACAATGCGGGCACAATGGATGGCGTCTCGTCCAATGCAGCGACGCCGTCCAAGCTGGACGACATCAGCCCTGAGGCCATCGAGCGTATCGAGGTGCTGAAGGGCGCAGCCGCAGCGACGCTGTACGGCAGTGAGGCGTCGGCGGGGGTGATCCAGATCTTCACGAAACGGGGCCAGCAAGGGCGTCCGCG
>JBHIEQ010000236.1:0-4941 GCA_046760725.1 Gemmatimonadales bacterium | reverse complement strand
CGATCACCGTGCGACATTCGCCCCAATCGCTCTGCAGCTGCCGGCCCCGGGGGCGTCTCGAACCGCACCGTCGCCCGCTGCGCCCGCACCGCCCGTTTGGGCCGGATGTAATCGCGCAGAATCGAGAGCTTGCCGCTGTAGCCGCGTCGCTGCAGCTCCCGATAGATCACGACCGCATTCCACACATCCTCGCTGAGGAGCTGGTCGACCACGGGGCGATACGGATCCAGCTTGCTGCGGCGCCGCCGCCGGTCCTGGCTCGGTGGTCCACCTCGCTTCAACGCCCGGCTCACCGTCTTCGGATGCACCCCCAGCTCCCGAGCAATGTCACAGCGGTAGACACCACGTCGTGCTAGTGCTTGAATTGCCATGAAGTCCTCCTTGCTCAGCATCCTGTCCCTCCTGGCTCTCTCTCGGAGGAACATTCTCGCTGCTGCTCGGGGGACTTCCTACATCGGTGTTCTAGGAACTTTTAACGGCTCTTCCGGGTTTAGCGTGGGTCGGTAACATGAACCCTTGTCCCACTTCGGGGGAGGGGTCATGGACGACCGGCGGTTGTACGAGACGATCCTGGGCCTGGCGGAGCCGTGGTATGTGGCCGAGGTGGAGGTGCTGACGGGGGCCGAGGAGATCCGGGTCCACGTGGAGTGGCGTGAGGGGACGGGATTGGTGTGCCCGGACTGCGGCCAGCCGGCCCCGGGGTATGACCGCTCCGAGGAGCGGCGCTGGCGGCACCTCGACACGTGCCAGTTTCGCACGGTGCTCTGCGCCCGGGTGCCGCGGGTCGCATGTCCGGCGCACGGGGTGCGGCAGATCCGCGTGTCGTGGGCGGAGGATCGCAGCCGGTTCACGCTGCTGTTCGAGGCCTTGGCGCTCCGGGTGTTGCGCGAGACCACGCTGCGCGGGATGGCCGCGCTGTTGCGGCTCAGTTGGGATGAAGCGGATGGGATCTTCCGGCGGGCGGTCGCGCGCGGGCTGGCGCGCCGCCGGCGCGAGCCGGTGGGGGTGCTGGGGGTAGACGAGACCAGTTTCCAGAAGCGGTACGAGTACGTCACCGTGGTGGCGGACCTCAACCGCAGCCGCGTGCTGTGGGTGGGCGATCACCGGCGCCAGGAGACGCTGGAGGCGTTTTGGGATACGCTGCCGCTGGAGGAGCGCGACGGACTGGAGGCCGTAGTGATGGACATGTGGGAGCCCTACATCGCGGCCACGCGAGGGGCACTGGCGGAGCACTCCGCGCCGATCGTGTTTGACCGCTATCATGTGATGCAGCACCTCAACCACGCGGTGGATCTGGTGCGCCGAGCCGAGCAGGCCGAACTGCGCGAGGCGGGCGATGCGCGGCTGAAGCGGACGCGATACGTGTGGCTCAAGGGCGCGGCCAGGCGAAGCCGCGCCGACCGACGGCTCATCCGGCAGGCCCGGCGGGCCGGGCTCAAGGTGGGGCGGGCGTGGGCCATCAAGGAAGCGGCGGGCAGACTCTGGACCTACCGCTCAATGACCTGGGCGCTGAAGTACTTCCGGCGCTGGTATGGGTGGGCGGTCCGTAGCCGGTTGGCCCCCATGATCCAGGTGGCGCGGATGATGAAGCACTACCTGTACGGCATCCTGGCGTACCTGCGGCACCGCTACACCAACGCGCTGACCGAGGCGCTCAACGCCAAGATCCAGGAGATCAAGTATCGCGCCCGCGGCTACCGCAACCGGGAGAACTTCCGGCTGGCGATCCTGTTTCACTGCGGCGGACTCGACATGAACCCACGCTAAACCCGGAAGAGCCACAAAAACTAGCGCCTGTGCGTCCACGCGTCTGCGGTTCGGGCGCCCCCCGGGCCTTGGCCGCGTTCCAGCAGCACGCCTTCACCAGGATCGACTCACCGTTCGACCGGTATCTCAATCGGGACGACGCGGCCTTGACACTGGAGCAGAAGCGCGGTGCGCTGCTCTTCTTCGGCGAGGCCCGGTGCGGGCAATGCCACAATGGCCCGTTCCTTGGGGGCCAGGACTTTGCCAACGTCGGCGTACCACAGGTGGGGCCCGGAGTGGGCAAGAGGGCGCCACTGGATCCGGGACGTGGTGCAATTGACCAGTTCGAGTCCTACCAATTCGCCTTCCGCGTCGCGCCGCTCAGAAATGTCGAGCTAACGGCTCCTTACATGCATAGCGGGGTCTATCCCACGCTCGAGGCCGTGGTGCGGCACTACAACGACGTGCCGGTGGCACTACGCGGCTACGACGTTACACAGCTCCCCTCGGAACTGCGCGAGACGTATCACGGCGACCAGGCGACTATTGACCAAGTGCTGTCGAACCTGGACTTCCGAGTCGAGACGCCGCTCGATCTCACCGAGGACGAGATGAGCGAGCTCGTGGCATTCTTGAGGTCGCTGACGGATCCTGCGGCGCGGGACCCGGTCTCGGTCATTCCGGCGAGGGTGCCAAGCGGGCTGCCGGTGGAACGCTGAGGCGCTACCGGCACCACTCCCGCCTCTCCGGCTCTCACGTCTACTGCTTCAAAGCCGCTACAGCCTGCTTCACCTCGCGGAACAAACCAACGAGATCGGCTCTCGCGAACGCACGCCCGTCAAGAAACTCCATCTGACACAGAACCTCCAAGCGACCCTAGCCGGATTCATTTCCGCCGCAGCTTCTGAGCGTACCGCTTGCGAAACTTCGCCAGCTTGGGCGCGATCACTACCTGACAGTACCCCTGGCCGGGATTCCGCTTGTAGTAATCACGGTGATACTCTTCGGCGGGACAGAAAGCCTCGAGCGGTTGAACCTCGGTTACGATCGCACCGTCGTATGCCTGCTCCTGCTCCAGTTGCGCGATCAACCGCCCGGCTTCCTCGCATTGCTCCTCTGAGTGATGGAAGATCGCGGACCGGTACTGGGTGCCCATGTCCGGACCCTGGCCGTTCAAGGTTGTCGGATCGTGAATCGCAAAGAACACCTCGAGCAGCTCGCGGCATGGCCCGTTCGGCCGCTGCAAACCTGCTCGTACGTCGGATCAGGCACGCTCCCACCCGCGTACCCGGAGTCAACTCGTTCGACCCCGTCGAGCTCCTGAAACACCGCCTCGAGACACCAGAAGCAACCGCCGGCAAAGGTAGCGACCTCTCTTTCCATGGAACCAGTCTAGGCCAACCACCCCTCTTGGCGCCACCGTTCCGCGGCTCGCTCCAGCGCGTAACTTGCGACTACGACAACCCGCACGATTGATGGAGGCAGCAATGCGACCTCGCCACGCCCTGGCCACTCTCCTCGCGACACCCATCCTCGCCGTACTCGTCGGGACGCCGACTCAACAATCGGACCCCGAGGCCGGGAATCTCAAGTTCGCCGTCACTTTCCCCGCCGCGCTGACCGACGCCCCGCAGGACGGACGCCTCCTGCTCATGGTCTCGACCGATCCCAGTGACGAGCCCCGCTTTCAGATATCAGACGGGCCCGGGACGCAACTCGTCTTCGGGATAGACGTGGAACAGTGGGCTCCCGGGCAGGAGGCGGTCATCGACGAGAGCGCCTTCGGCTATCCCCTGAGGAGCTTGGCGGACCTGCCGCCCGCCACCTACTACGTGCAGGCCTTGCTCAACCGGTACCACACCTTTCAGCGGGCCGACGGACACGTCGTGAAGCTCCCGCCCGACCGGGGAGAGGGGCAGCGATGGAACCGTAAGCCGGGAAACTTCTACTCGCTTCCGCGCGAGATCACCGTGACCGGGCAGTCTCAGGTCATTCGCATCGCGCTCGATCAGGAAATCCCACCAATCCCCGATCCCCCGGAAACGGACTACATCAAACACGAGCGGATCCAGAGCAAGCTCCTCTCGGAGTTCTGGGGTCAGGCGATGCACTTAGGCGCCCACGTCCTCTTGCCCGAGGGATTCGAACAGCATCCGCAAGCACGCTATCCGCTCGTCGTCATGCACGGCCACTTCCCATACACGTTCGGTGGATTCCGTCCTGAGCCGCCGGACCCCGACCTGGAGTGCACCTACTCCGAGCGATTCCACCTGGATTGCTACAACCGGATCCAGCAGGAGTACGCTCACCAGTTCTACAAGGACTGGACCGGACCCGATTTCCCGCGCGTGCTCCTGGTCATGATCCAGCATCCCACACCGTACTACGACGACTCGTACGCCGTGAACTCGGAGAACAACGGTCCGTATGGCGACGCCATCATGTACGAGCTGATCCCCTACATCGAGGAGAAGTACCGAGGGTTGGGCGAGGGATGGGCGCGCTTCACGTACGGCGGATCCACCGGTGGCTGGGAAGCCATGGCCGTCCAGGTGTTCTACCCGGAAGAGTTCAACGGGGCGTGGATCGCCTGCCCGGACCCGATCGACTTCCGGGCGTACACGGTGGTGAACATCTACGAAGACCGAAACGCTTACTACCTGGATTCACAGTGGAAACGCACGCCACGTCCCGGTCGCCGCGACTACCTGGGACACGTGAGCGCGACCCTGGAGGAGATGAATCACAGAGAGCTGGCGCTGGGTACCAGAGGCCGCTCGGGCGACCAGTGGGACATATGGCAGGCCGTCTACTCGCCCGTGGGAGACGACGGATACCCCAAACCGATCTGGGACAAGCTCACGGGCGAGATCGACCACGAGGTGGCCGACTACTGGCGGGAGAACTACGACCTGTCCTACATCCTGCGCCGCGACTGGAAGACCCTGGGTCCCAAGCTGGAGGGAAAGCTGTTCATCTACGTGGGCGAGATGGACAACTACTACCTCAACAACGCCGTGTATTTGGTCGAAGAGTTCCTGGAGAGCACCACGGACCCGTACTACGGCGGCGAAGTCGATTATGGAGCGCGCGATGAACACTGCTGGAACGGCGATCACACGCGTCCCAATGCGCTCTCGAGACTGCGGTATCACCAGATGTTCATCCCGCGGATCATGGATCAGATCCGGAAGA
>JBHIEQ010000235.1:0-4962 GCA_046760725.1 Gemmatimonadales bacterium | reverse complement strand
CCGGACACGCGAAGTTGCAGGGCATGGAGATCAACCTCGGCGTCATGGAGTTCGAGTTCATGGGCGGATCGATGGGTTCGGTGGTGGGTGAGAAGGTGGCGCGCCTGGGCCTGAGATCGCTGGAGCGAGGAGTGTCGCTGATCCTGGTCTCCCAATCTGGCGGCGCTCGTATGCAGGAAGGCGTGTTGAGCCTGATGCAGATGGCCAAGACATCCACAGTGATGGCCCGCCTGCGCCGCGAGGGCATTCCGTACATCTCCGTGCTCACCAATCCCACAAGCGGAGGGGTCACCGCTTCCTACGCCATGCAGGGGGACGTGAACATCGCCGAACCGGGCGCGCTGATCGCCTTCTCGGGACCGAGGGTGATCAAGCAGACCATCCGTCAGGATCTGCCCGAGGGCTTCCAGCGCTCGGAGTTCCTGCTCGAGCACGGCATGGTTGACATGGTGGTGTCGCGCCACGAGCTGCGGGACACCTGTGGGCGTCTGCTCCGAATGATGACCGGAGTCAAAGGGGGGACAGCGGGAGCGGGGGCAGCGAGGGTGGAGACCTGACACTTTCTTTCGGGGAGGCGATCGACCTCCTCTTTCCTCGAACGGCGGAAAGAAACAAGTGGTCTCTCGGGCCTACGACGGCGCTGCTCGAAGAGCTGGGTCATCCCGAGCGGCACTTCCGCGCGATCCACATCGGCGGCACCAACGGAAAGGGATCGGTGGCCGTGATGGTGTGCGAGGCACTGCGCGCCGCTGGTCATCGCACCGGACTCTATACTTCGCCGCATCTCGTCGATGTGAGAGAGCGCATGATCGTCGATGGCCAGCCGATAACCGAGCAGGCGTTCGCGATGTGGACCGAGAGACTCTTGCCCGTGATTGAGGCTAGTGGTGCCAGTTTCTTCGAGGCGACCACCGCCATCGCGTTTGCCGATTTCGCCGCTCGTGGAGTCGAGCTGGCGGTGGTCGAGGTCGGCCTCGGTGGTCGTCTCGATGCCACGAACGTCCTCGATCCGCTGGTGAGTGCCGTGACCAACGTGGCGCGCGAGCATACGGACTACCTGGGTGACGAGCTCGAGGGGATCGCGAGGGAGAAGGCCGGCATCGCCAAGCGGGGAAGGCCGTTCGTGGTGGGGGAGGGCAACTCGGAGCTGGCCGACGTGCTTGTGGTGACCGCGCTAGAGGCCGGCGCCATCCCAGTCACCGTGCCTCCGGACGCCGTCTATCCGGCGGCGCTCGGGCTCCGCGGGCCGCACCAGCGGCGCAACGCGGCGATCGCCAAGGCGGTGCTCGAGGCCGTCGCTGAGTCGGTAGCCGTTCCCGATGTGGCTCTCGAGAGGGGTTTCCGGGTGGCGCACCTCCCCGCGCGCCTGGAGCGCTGCGGCCGCTGGGTGTTCGACGTGGCACACAACGCGGCCGCGACCGAGGCGCTCGTTCGGGCGCTCGGGGCGGATCCGCCGCCCGAGCCGCTCCACGCTCTCGTGGGAATCCTGAGGGACAAAGACTGGCCGACGATGTTGCGGCTCTTGGGACAGCTGGTCGATCGGATGTGGCTCACTGTAGCACCGTCGGCCCCCGCCGAGCGGCGCTGGGATGTCTACGTGGCGGCGGGTGAGTGCGGCAGGAATACGGTGGCCGCGCCCGATTTCGACCTGGCGCTGGAGCGCGTGCAAGAGGGAGCGGCAACGGTGCTCGTGACCGGCTCGTTCTATACTGTCGGAGACGCGCTGGTTCGCTTGCCCGGATTCCGGCCGCTCGGGTAGATTGCCTCGATGCAACCGCGCTCCTTGCCCGGTTTCCGCGATTTCTATCCCGACGAGGCCGCACTCCGAAACCGAATATTCACCGTCTGGCACGAGGTGGCGGCGCGGTACGGGTTCGAGGAGTACGACGGGCCGCCATTGGAGCCGCTCGAGCTGTACACGGGCAAGAGCGGAGACGAGATCGTCGAGCAGCTCTACACGTTCGAGGACAAGGGTGGGCGCAAGGTTGCGCTCCGGCCGGAAATGACGCCGACCTTGGCGAGGATGGTGGCGGCGCGGGGTCAGGCCCTGAAGAAGCCCATCCGGTGGTACTCGGTGCCGCAACTGTTCCGGTACGAGCGGCAGCAGCGCGGCAGGCTGCGAGAACACTTCCAGCTGAACATGGACGTGATCGGCGAGGCGGGCCCGTTGGCCGATGCGGAGGTGATAGCGGCGGCGCTGGACGTGATGCGCGGTCTGGGCCTGGGAGCGGACGATGTTCGCGTCCGTATTTCGGATCGTAGGGTGCTGCGACGCCTGCTCGGGGCACAGGGACTGAGCGGCGATCAGATCGTCGCCGCACAGGGCCAGATCGACAAGATCGAGCGTGAGCCGCGGGAGCGGCTGGTGGAGGTGCTGATGCGGGAGGGGGACATGTCGGAGGCGGAGGCCGCGCGCGCCATGACCGTAGGCGACATCAGGGGATTGGACGCGGTGCGCGCAGCCCTGGAGGAAGCGGGCATCGATCGTGCGGTGGGTGAGGATCTCGAGTGTTGTGTCGACGCACTGGGGAAGATGGGGCTGTCCGACTTCGTGGAGGTCGATCTTTCGATCGTCCGCGGTCTGGCGTACTACACGGGTGTCGTGTTCGAGCTGTTCGACGCGAAACGGGCCTTACGGGCGATCTGCGGGGGAGGGAGATACGACGGGTTGCTCGCCCAGTTGGGAGGCACCGATCTGCCGGCGGTGGGTTTCGGCATGGGCGATGTCGTCCTTGCAGAACTGGTGCATGAACGCACGCAGCCCGATCTGAGCGCGCGTGCGCTGGACGCGTTCCTCGTCGCCGTGACCGCGGAGGACCTGGCGGTAGTCCTGGAGCTCGCGCATTGGCTGCGCGATGCGGGGGCTAGAATCGAGTACGCACTCAAGCAGCAGTCTGTGGCCAAGCAGCTCAAGCTGGCCGCCGCCCGCTCGGCCGCTCGAGCGCTCATAGTAGGACCCGAGGAAAGAGAGAGCAACGAGGTGCTTGTGAGAGATCTCGTATCCGGCAGGGAGAGGCGAGTATCGCGCGAGGAGATCCTGCACTTGGTGCGGGGAGAGTGAGCGGGGAAGAGGAGAGACGATTGCAGAGTGCCGATTGCCGATCGGCGATTGCGGCGAGCCGGGCCGGTCACGAATCTCCAGATCGTCACCGATCTACATGGCCGAAGACCGAATAACGCCCCGCGCGGAAGATTTCGCCGCGTGGTACAACGACGTGATCATGCACGCGGAGCTGGCGGACTACTCGCCGGTGCGCGGCTGTATGGTCATCCGGCCCCGCGGTTTTCGCATCTGGGAACTCATGCAGCGGGCGCTGGACGACATGTTCAGGGATACCGGGCATCAGAACGCATACTTCCCGCTGTTCATTCCCCGGAGCTTCCTGGCCAAGGAGGCCGAGCACGTCGAGGGGTTCGCGCCGCAAACGGCAGTGGTCACTGAAGGCGGCGGCAAGAGGTTGGAGGAACCCCTCGTGGTGCGGCCGACCTCCGAGACGATCATCTACGCGATGCTGGGGAAGTGGGTGCAGAGTTATCGCGATCTGCCTGTACTCCTCAATCAGTGGGCCAACATCGTGCGGTGGGAGATGCGGACACGTCTCTTCCTTCGCACCACGGAGTTCCTGTGGCAGGAAGGTCACACCGCGCACGCCACGCGCGAGGAGGCGGAAGACGAGACGCTGCTGATCCTCTCCATCTACCGGCGCTTCATGGAGGAATGGATGGCGCTGCCGGTCGTGACCGGAGTAAAGACAGCGTCGGAGCGTTTCGCGGGGGCAATCGATACCTATGCGTGCGAGGGCCTCATGCAGGACAATCGGGCTCTCCAGGCGGGAACGTCTCACTTCCTCGGACAGAACTTCGCCAGGGCCTTCGACGTCCAGTTCCAGACGGCGGAAGGCGGGTTGGAGTACGTCTGGAGCACGTCATGGGGCGTTTCAACCCGGTTGGTGGGCGGCCTCGTGATGGCTCACGGCGACGACGTCGGTTTGGTCTGTCCTCCTCGGCTCGCACCGATCCAGGTGGTGATCGTGCCGATCTGGAAGTCGGACGAAGAGCGTCAGGCGGTGATGAACGCAGGAGAAAAGCTGTGCCAGGAGCTCCAGGACGGCGGGCTCCGCGTGGAGCTGGATTCCCGAGAGGGAATGAAGCCCGGCGCTAAGTACTACGAGTGGGAGGGGCGCGGAGTGCCCTTGAGGCTCGAGCTGGGTCCGCGCGATCTGGAGCGGTCCGAGGTGGTCGCGGCCAGGCGCACCGGGGGCAAGGCGCCTGAGCCGATGGAGGGGCTGCTCCACCGCGTGGAGCACGCTCTTTCCGAGATCCAGGTCGGGCTCCTAGAGTCGGCGCGCGCACGGCGCGAGCGGAATTCGATCCGGGGTGTCACCAAGGAGCGTCTCACTGAGTTCATGGCGGGGTCCGGCGGCTTCGCTTACGGCGGTTTCTGCGGGAGCGACGAGTGTGAGGCGGCGATCAAGGAGGCCACGAAGGCCACGATACGTGTTCTGCCGGATGAGGAGTTCCGCTCGGAGCCGGCTCCCGCCGCGTGCGCTTGGTGCGGTGGCCGATCCGTGACCGAGGCGGTTTGGGCCAGGGCGTACTGATTCGGCCTGCGGCGGTCCTCTGGAGCATCGCCGAGGCGGTGGGCACGCCGACCTACGTGTACGACGCCGATCAGATCGTCGAGCGGTATCGCGACGTGGAGACGGCGTTTCGAGGGATCCCCTATAGAATTCACTACTCGGTGAAGGCCAACAGCAACCTCGCGGTGCTGGGGTTGCTACGCGCAGCAGGTGCGGGAGCGGACATCGTGTCGGGGGGAGAGCTCTATCGGGTCCGTCGTGCCGGGTTCGTCCCCGGGGATGTGGTTTATTCGGGTGCAGGCAAGCGGGTGGACGAGTTGGAGGCGGCGCTGGGTTGGGGTGTGGGACTGACGAACGTGGAGTCCGCCGCCGAGCTGGAGGT
>JBHIEQ010000234.1:0-4985 GCA_046760725.1 Gemmatimonadales bacterium | reverse complement strand
TGATGGACACGTCGCTGGAGGAAGGGACCATCTATCCGCCGCTCAAGGGCATCAGGGACGTATCGGTCAAGATCGCGGCTGCAGTTGCCTCCACGGCTTACGAGCAGGGTCTCGCTGCCGAGCCCCATCCCAGCGATCTGGAGGTGCAGGCGAGAGCGATGATGTACGAGCCGCGCTACGAGAGCTACGCGTAGCTCCGTGTGCTCACGAATTGACGAGGGTCGCCGGCGCCGGGGATCCAGAGCTAGCTTTTGAGCTGGCGCGGGTTGCTGTGGCGGCCGATGCCGGGCTGGAGGGCCGCCTGACCGACGCGTCGTGGAATCGGCGTCGGCCGTAACGTGAAAACCGAGCGAGCGACTTAAGGAGCGACCGTGATGAACCGAGCCACGAGAATTGTCACGTGCATGACGGTCGTGTGGATCGTGCCGGCAACCGCGGTCCACGCCCAGTGCGCCGACGGTACGCCGCCGCCTTGCGAGGTCCGCGCGCAACTGGTGATAGCGCGGGCCGCTCCACCGCCGTCCGAGGCCGAGCGAGGACGCAGTTTTCTCGTTCTCCCGTTCCGCAACATCACAGGGGCGCCGGAATACGAGTGGCTCGTCGAGGGCTCCCCGGTGCTTCTCGCCGACGCGCTGGGACAGTGGCAAGAGGTGAGCGTGGTTCCTCCCGAGCGACTTGCACCCGCGCTTCGCCGACACGGCCTTACACCGGGCGAAGTGATGGACGAAGATCGCGTGAAGCTCGTTGCCGAGGAGACAGGTGGGTGGACCGCCGTGACCGGTGAGGTTCTCGCGACCGGAGGTGAGCTGCGCGTCAGTGCCAGGGCGTACGACGTGGCGACCAACCGTGTCGTGGTGCAGGCGACCGGCAGAGCGGCGGCGGACGATCCACGCGCGGCGTACGAGGAGTTGGCAGGGCAGCTTCTGAGCACTGCGGGGCTCGAAGTAGAGCGGCCCGATCTCTCGGCCGCGACGACCAGCTCGCTGGACGCGTACAAGGCCTACCTCGAGGGCATGCGGCACCTGAGCCGCGGGGAGGCTCGCCAGGCGCGTGAGTGGTTCAAGGCCGCGGTGCGCGCCGACAGCAATTTTGCTCAGGCCTACATGAAGCTCGCCGAAGCCTCGTTCACTACGGTAGATGCATTCCAGAACCCTCAGAGCGACGCCTATCGCTTTGCCGAGAAGGCAGCGTCGCTCGCGTACCGGCTGCCTCCTCGCGACCGGGCCCTCGTGGAGGCGCAGGCGGCGATGGTGCGCGGCCGGTTGGGCGAGGCGAGGGCCAAGCTGGAGAGCCTGGTAGCCGCCGATTCCAACGACGTGGAAGCGCTGGATGTTCTCGGCGACCTCGAGGTGATGGATCCGATCCTGGTGACCCGGAACGGAGTCGAGCGCCCGCGCGGCTCGCTCAACGAAGCGGCCCGCCTGGCGAAGCGTGGCCTGGCGTTGGATCCCACTCGACACCAGCAGAACTACTCCAAGCTCGTCTCGGCGTACGCGCTGGCAGGTGGGCTGAACCAGGGAAGGGTGATCGGGGTCCGCGGTGAGCAGCCGTCGCTCATGGCGCTGTTCGTCGCGATGATAACGCGCCCCGCCCGGACCTTTACGGCGGTACTGCGAGATTCGATCGAACTCGTTCCAGCCGACTCCATCGATACGCTCGATCCCGATTCGCTCGAGATCTGGCGCGACCGTGCGCGCGAGATTGCGAAGTCGTGGGTTGGCCAGTGGGTCGCAGCGACGCCCGATGCGGGGTACGCGTACCTCCAAGCGGCGATGGTCTATGCCGAGGACGAGGAGCACGACGCGGCTCTCACATTCTTGCAGCGGGCCGAATCGCTGGGCGTGGAAGTGGAGATCTTCCAGAACTTCGCCGGCAGGCGTCTGGCAATGCTCACGGCGGCCGGCCGTTACGCCGAGGCGAGCAAGCTGGCCGATTCGCTTGGCGCGGCCGGCTACTTCACCCCCTCCAGGATTCTGTCGAACCCTCTCGCACAAACTGACGCAGCCTGGGCGTACAACCTCCATATGCTGACGGGCCGATTCGATCGGGCCGAGCAACTGGTGGACCAGTTTCGAGCGCTAGTGTTGCAGCAGAACCCCGCGCTCGACTCCGCACAGGCGCTGCGCGGTACGCTCTGCTATTTCGGGTGTCGTACGGATCTGTCCCTTCCGGCGAATTTCCCCGACGTCCGGGAGAAGGTTCGCTTCACGGTGCTCGATAGCCTGCTGGATCGGCTCGAGGACTTTCCCACCGAAGGGGCACTGGCAGCTCAGTTCGGGGCGGTGGTCGGCAATCCGCTCAGGAATGCCGCGGACGAAGCGAAGACACGGTTCGCGGATCGATTCACCAAGACCGCCGGCCGCCTGATCAAGGTGGGGCGGAGCGAGCTGGCCGTGGGCCTCGGGATCGCGGCGGGAGCGCTGGACTCCAGCATGGAGCGAAGCCTCGCACTGTACCGAATGTTCCGCGATGTCATCGCCGAAGAGCCCGACAACTTGCCGGCGCACTACCAAGTGGGGAAGTTCGGCGTACTGACGGGCACCGACATGGAGGTCGCCGAGCGGTCGTTGCTGTTCTACCTGGAGAACGAGCGTCCTCCCGACGCCCCGTCGCATGCATCGGCGCACTGGCGGCTGGGCATGCTGTACGAGCGAATGGACAGGCGCGACGACGCGCGCCAGCAGTACCTGAAGGCGCTCGAGCTGGAGCCCGATCACGCTCAGGCCAAGGCCGCGCTGGAGAAGCTGATGGGGGGAAGGAACTAGCCGCCCAGGGAAAGCGCGCAGCGAAAACCGGTCTTATCCAGAAACTGGCGGCTCGTCGCGGGCGGCATGTAGCCGCGGTAAGTAGCAGTCGCCACTCGATCGTCGCTGTCGAACGCGCCGCCGCGGATCACGTAGGTTCCATCGGATCGCGGAGCAGGGATGCCACCCGGATAGGGAACCGCCCTGGAGCTGGTCCACTCCCACACGTTGCCGAGTAAGTCGAAGATGCCAAGCGCGTGCTGGCTGTATCCGGCTGGCGCCAGTCGGTTGAGCCCGCGCGCCCGCGTGTTGGGCGGGGCCGGTGCGTCCGTATCGGACCAGGGATAGCGCAGACCCGGCGGCCCGCGGGCCGCGATCTCCCACTCCTCCTCGGTCGGCAACCTGCCGCCATCGTAACGCCACGCGCAGTAGTCACGAGCCTCGAGCCACATCACCCTGGTCACCGGCAACTGCGAGTCCGGCATCGGCGAGACCGGCGCGGGAGTCTGGGTGGCTGCCATGAACTCGGCGTACTGCCCGACTGGGACCTCCGTGCGCCCAATGGCGAACGAGTCGATCGTAACCCGGTGCTCGGGCCGCGCGAACTCCTGTCCGTCGGACGCACCGACGGCGTAAGCGCCTCCGGGCACCGCGATCATGCCGGGCGGCACCACGGGTCCGGCCGGCTCGCTCGGCGCCTCGGCGGTTTGGCCCCGTTGGCCCCCACCGCCGCTGAACACGAGGTACAGGGCGCCGCCCACCACCACCGCGAGAAACGCAAAGAGAGCAACGGCCGGGGAAACCCTGGAGCCCGGACGCTTCAACCGTCGCATGGCCTGGCTGCCCGAGACCGGGGTCGTGGCACCCAGCGCCCGCGCGATCTCACCGGCACTGTCGATCCGTTTCGCCGGATCGGACGCGAGGCAGCCGTTCACGACCGAAGAGAGCCACTCGGGGACGTCCGGGTTAACCCGCTCTATCGGCTCGGGGTCATGTGCAACGCGCTGATAGAGCATCGCCTGCGGCGTCGCTCCGGTGAACGGCGGCCTCCCCGCCAGCATCTCATAGCCCAAGACACCCAGAGCGTAGATGTCCGCCCGATGATCGACCTTGTCCCCAGTCACCTGCTCAGGGCTCATGTACGCCGGAGTGCCCACCACCATTCCGGTCGCCGTAAGCGTTCCCCCCTCGGCGGTGCGGGCGATGCCGAAGTCGGTGAGCAGTGCGCGGCCGGTCTCCTTCTCCAAAAGCACGTTGTGCGGCTTGATGTCTCGATGGATCACGCTGCGTCGGTGCGCTAGCTCGAGAGCGCTCGCGACCTCCTTCAGAATCCGCGCCGCCTCCTCGATCGGGAGCGCGCCCTCCCGCTCCAGCCGATCGGCGAGGCTCTCGCCGTCCACGAACGTCATCGTGAGGTAGAACAGGTCATCCTGATGCCCGACGAAGTGCACCGGGACGATGTGGGCGTGCGACAGCTGGGCGATCGTCTCGGCCTCGCGGCGGAACCGCTCCAACACGGTCTTTGAGAGAATGAGTTCCGGTGAGATGACCTTGACGGCCAGCGCGCGCTTGAGCGTGAGATCACGCACCAAGAACACGAACGCGAATCCGCCGTGCCCTATAGGGCGCTCCACGGAGTAGTCGCCACCCAGCGCCCTCTGAAGGCGCTCACCCAACTCGGCGATCTGCACTCCGTTGATGAGGCCGGTGTTGTCCGGCGGCGTCCGGATACTTCGAGCCTCGATCGACTCCACGGGGCTCTCGCAGCTCGGGCACTGGAGGGCCTGATCGGGGATAGCGGTGCCGCAGTGGGTGCAGTGCATTGGAGGGGTGCCCGATGCGACACATTACTTCCAGCTCCGGGCCCCAGCAAGTGTTGCTCCCACGGCCGCATGCGTCCGGTGGCTGCCTCACTATTCCCCCACTAGCTTTCCGGCACTGAGTCTTGTCAGGCAGTGCACAGATCCGTAGCGAACCCGCATGCCCGATCGTCCTGGTACCGAATTCCTGACCGAGCGGGACGGAGACCGCCGCACGTTTCTGCGCGCGACCGTGGGCCGTCTCGCGGAGGAGATGGCGCGCCGGACCGAGCGGCGCGTGGTGCAGGCGCGGTACGTGCGTCCACCCGGGGCGATCGAAGAGGTGGCGTTTCTCGCCGCGTGCACGCGTTGCGGCGACTGCATCGACGTGTGCCCGGTGAAAGCGATCGTGAAGGCCCCCGCCGACGTAGGGTTCGCCGCC
>JBHIEQ010000233.1:0-4998 GCA_046760725.1 Gemmatimonadales bacterium | reverse complement strand
CGCATCAGGCAGCAGCGGCTGGCGCGGGATTTCGTGACCCGTTTCAGGGAGCTGGAGGGTCAGCGTGGATCGCGGCTGGGATGGCGGGAGTGGATCGATCTGACGGTGGAGCTTGCACAATGGGAGGTGAGGCTCGGGACCGGGGGAAGTGAGACGGGGTTGCGCGACGCGCTGACTTCGTTGAGCGGCGGCCTCCACCAGGATTTCTCGAGCTTTGTCGCTGCCAACTATCCCGAGTGGCTCGCGAAGTCCGAAGCCGACCGCCCACCCCTATCCGTGGACGTGTGTGGGGAGTTCCTCGTCCCTCTGCTCAAGGAGCACGGAAGCGTGCTCTTTTTGATCGTGGATTGCCTTCGGCTGGATCAGTGGGAGTATCTCAAGCCGGGGATTCTGGAGCGCTTCGATCTAGAGGAGTCGTACCACTTCAGCATCGTTCCCACGGCGACGCCGTTTTCGCGCAACGCGATCTTCAGCGGTTTGTTTCCCTGTGAGATCAAGGAAAGGCACCCCGAATGGTGGCGGGCTCGCGACGACGAGAGCCTGAACGCCCACGAGTCGGAGCTTCTCGCCGAGCAGCTCGCCGATCTGGTGGCGGATCCAGTGGCGGTGCGGTACGAGAAGGTGACGACCGCCGCAGAGGGCGAGAACCTGTTGCGTCACCTTCCGGGATACCTCGCGCACGGTGGCGTCACGGCCGTCGTGTTCAACTTCGTGGATCAGCTAACGCACGGCAGGGCCGAAAACGCGATTCTGTACGAGGTGGCGCGTGACGCTGCGGCCCTGCGAAACGTGACCGCCGCGTGGTTCGAGGATTCGGCGTTGTTCCGATCACTTCGCGAGGCGGAACGACGCGGAGTACCTGTGCTGCTCACCACGGATCATGGCTCCATCCATTGCAACAGCCCGGCCACGGTGTTCGCGAAACGCGATGCGACGACCAACCTGCGGTACAAGTTCGGTGAGGACGTGCGTGCCGAAAGGGACGAGACCGCCGTACTCGTGCAGGACCTCGCCGCGTGGGGGCTTCCGACGATGCCGCTGGGTGTCCGGCTGCTCATGGCCACGGGGGACCACTTTTTCGTGTATCCCACGAAGCTGCGTGAGTACCAGGCGCGCTACCGCGGATCGTTCCTGCACGGCGGCATAACGCCCGAAGAGATGATTCTCCCGGTCGCACTCCTCACTCCGCGGGGGGGCGCCTAGTGGGTCGATTCGGGCGGCTCTTGACGTACATGCGCCCATACAGAGCCGCCTTTGCAGTGAGCCTGCTGGCCGCCGTAGTCGCCTCGACGCTCGACGGCCTCACGCTGACTCTGCTCATCCCGTTCCTGCGTCTGCTCTTCGACGCCGGGGCCGGCCTCAGCGAGGTGCCGACCGTGGTGGAGCGGCTTCTCGCCGTGCTGGTGGGCGGTTTCCTGGAGACCGGAGACCGTTGGACCGCGCTGCGCAATGTGGTGGTGCTGATTCTCGTCGCAGTCGCCGCCAAGAATGTTGCCGTTTATCTGGCTGGCTACCTGGGCCAGTATATCCAGGAGGGTGTGGCCCGCGATCTGCGAAACAGGCTGTTTGCTCACATTCAGGGACAGGGCCTCGCGTTCTATCACGGAGTGAGGGGCGGTCAGCTGGTGTCCCGCCTGGTCGCTGATACCGACCAGTCCAAGTGGGTGGTGAGCGCGGCTCTGGTGGCCGTGCTGCAGAACCTCGCACTGGTGCTGGTGTACGTTGCCATCCTCACGAGCCTCTCGTGGCGGTTGACGCTGTTCACTCTCTTAGTCGTGCCCGCCGTAGTCCTTTCTCTCAGGCCCATGTTACGGCGTATTCGCACCAGCGTCCGGGCGACGCTGGACGAGCGCGGGGAGATGACCGCGATCGTGGGCGAGTCGGTGGAGGGGGCGAGGGTGGTGAAGGCGCACGGTGCAGAGTCGTACGAGCGACGCCGTTTCTCGGATGCCGCTGAGCGCTACTTCAGGGGGATTCTCAAGACACAGCGGCTCGCGGTGTTGGCGAGCCCTCTGAGCGAGACCATCGGAGCGGGAGTGATCGTGCTCCTTCTGCTCGCCGCCACGTTGGTTGCGGGACGCTTGGACTTCATGCGGCCCGAGTTGTTCGTGACCTATCTGGCCGTCGCTCTGCGTCTGATGTCTCCGCTCAAGAGACTGTCGCAGTTTCCGGCCTCGGCGGAGACCGCTCTGGGTGCGGCCGAGCGGGTCTTCGAGGTGTTGGATCTCGAGCCTACCGACGTTGATGAGGCCGGGGCTGGGACATTCCCCGGTCTCCGGAGCAGGATCGAGTTTCGCGATGTATGGGTTGCGTACGAGGAGCGGCAATGGACGCTCCGCGGCGTCAATCTCTCGGTTGCCAAGGGGGAAGTCGTGGCCATCGTCGGCCCCTCGGGGGCAGGGAAATCCACTTTGGCGGATCTCCTGCCGCGCTTCGTGGAACCGACGCACGGCGCGGTTCTCCTCGACGGGGTTTCCGCCACCGCCCACAGCCGCCGGTCACTCCGAGCGCAGCTGGGAGTCGTGAGCCAGTACACCGTCCTGTTCAACGACACCGTGCGCAACAACATCGCTTACGGTGACCAAGCAGGCGCGGACGACGCGAGCGTCGAGCGCGCGGCGCGCGCTGCGAACGCGCACGCGTTCATCGAGCGGCTGCCCAATGGGTACGCCACCCAGCTGGGAGAGAGGGGGATGCGGCTGTCGGGTGGCGAGAGGCAGAGGATCGCGATCGCCCGGGCGCTCCTGCGCGACCCGCCGATCCTGATCCTGGACGAAGCGACTTCCCACCTCGACGCTGCCTCCGAGCGACTCGTGCAAGAGGCGATCGGCCGTCTGCTGGAGAACCGGACGGTGCTCGTGATCGCACACAGACTGTCCACCGTGGCGCGTGCCGATCGGATCGTGGTCCT
This sequence comes from Gemmatimonadales bacterium, assembly GCA_046760725.1. Lineage (GTDB taxonomy): Bacteria > Gemmatimonadota > Gemmatimonadetes > Gemmatimonadales > GWC2-71-9 > JBHIEQ01. The sequence continues at coordinate 2,087 of JBHIEQ010000233.1, read as the reverse complement.
CGATCGGGGCCGCATAGTGGAGCAGGGCCGCCACGAGGATCTCATGCGTGCCGGTGGGGTGTATCAGGAGCTGCTCGCGCACGAGCTTGCGGGAGCTTAGCTCACACGGCGCCGAAGGAGAGCGAAGGATCCCGCCTCCAGGTCCTGCTGCGCCACCGGGGCGACACGTTCGGGTTGCGGTTTCAGCGGGGCTACCGCCGCGAGATTGCACGCCCCGATCTCGACCGGATGGCGGAGCGAATCAGGTCGAAGCTGTAAAGAGGTAGTGGTTTTTCTTGCCGCGGCTCACCCAGTAGTATCCCCCACGAAGGGGCTCGCCTGCGGCCTCGTCCATCTGCGTGACGCGCCGGTCGTTCACGGTGATGCCGCCCTGCCGGATGAGCCTGCGGGCCTCCGATTTCGACTTGGCGAGGCCGGACGACGTGATCAGCTCCAGCACAGGAGCGCCGGGCCCGAAACCCGCCGGTAAGGGACTGCTGGGAAGCTCGGCTGCCAACGTCTCCAGCACTTCGACGTTCGCCTCAGACGGCCGGCTCTCACCGAACGCGAGTCTAGACGCCTCGGCGGCACGCCGGGTGGCGCGATCGCCGTGAACTCGGGCCGTGACGTCCCGCGCCAACGCCTTGTGCGGAATCCGGGCACCGGCATCCTTCTCGTGCTCCGCCATGAGATCGGCGATCTCGCGCTCGCTCAGGAAGGTGAACATCCTCAGATACCGCTCCACGTCTCTGTCGTCCACGTTGATCCAGTACTGGTAGAAGCGGTAAGGCGAGGTCAGCGACGCGTCGAGCCAGACGTTGCCTTGCTCCGTCTTGCCGAACTTAGCGCCCGACACCGTCGTCAGGAGCGGAGCGCACAGGCCGAAGGCCGAGCCGCCCGAGACCCGCCTGATCAGCTCGGTGCCTGCGGTGATGTTGCCCCACTGGTCCGACCCGCCGAGCTGCAGCTCGCATCCTCTCGTGCGGTAGAGCTGGAGAAAGTCGTACGCCTGAAGGAGCATGTAGCTGAACTCGGTGTAGGAGATGCCGGTCTCCAGGCGAGACTTGACCGACTCCTTCTGTACCATGTAGCTGAGGGTGAAATGCTTGCCGATCTCCCGCAGGAAGCCGATGAGATCCAGACCGCTCAACCACTCGGCGTTGTCGACGAGTTCCGCGGCCGTCTCGCCGCTCTCGAAGTCCAGGAACCGCTCGAACTGGGCGCGCTGGATGTCGATGTTCGCACGGATCTCGTCCTCGCCCAGGAGAGGTCGCTCCGCGCGTTTGCCGCTGGGATCGCCGATCAGCCCCGTGCCGCCGCCCAATACGACCAGCGGTCTACCGCCGGACCGCTGTAAGTGCGCGAGCAACATGATTGGAACCAGGTTTCCCACCTGGAGGCTGGGCGCCGTCGGGTCGAAGCCCACATATCCGGTGATCGGCCCCCGACGTAATCGCTCGGGAAGCTCCGGGCTGTGTTCCTGCACTAGTCCGCGCCACGTCAGCTCGGATAATAGGTCGATCTTCATCTGTATCTCTCTGTCGCCGCGAAGGTTATGGCCCACCCGAGCGGCTGGCAAGCGGTTCCGGGGGGTACTAGCTTACGACGAGAGACACCATGCGCAGACCACGTAACCGGCCTTCCCGCGGGCACCGACCCGGCCGACCGAGGCGACTCGGATCGCGAATCGCTGCTCTCGCCGGGCGTCGGTCGTTGGGTTTGGTCCTCCTCGGCGGATTCGCCGGCGCCGGGTTCGGGCTCGGCATTGCGCTCGGCTCGTGGACCCGTGCCTGTGCCGGCAACCAGTGCCCCTCGATCGGTGTGCTCGAATCCTATCGGCCGACACAAGCCCTGAAGGTGTATGCTGCCGACGGCCGCTTGATCCGCGAGCTCGGTGTCGAGCACCGCACAGTGCTGCGGTTCGATGAGATCGCTCCCTCGGTGCGAGCGGCGTTTCTCGCGGTCGAAGACAAACGCTTCTACCAGCACGGCGGGATCGATTTCGTGAGGTTTCTCGGCGCGGCGAAAGCGGTTCTACTTGCGTTCGATTACGTCGAAGGCTTCTCGACCATCACGATGCAGCTTGCGTGGAACGACTTTCCCGAAAA
>JBHIEQ010000232.1:0-5039 GCA_046760725.1 Gemmatimonadales bacterium | reverse complement strand
CGTTGTATCTGGGTTCCAGGCGCGGGACCTCGAGGAGCTTGAAGACCTCGCGGTCGAGCTCGGCGATTTGCGCTTGGGAGAAGCGGCCGCACATGGTATGAAAGTTAGCAGCGCTGATCGACCAATTGGCCCGAGCATCGACGCCCGCCGCTGCCGTCCCTGCGGAGGCCGCTAACCCGGGAGGGTAGGGATGTCCGAATGTGCGCGCACGGCTCTGGCGAGTGCTGCGTCGGCGGTGAGGAGCTGGGCGCCGAGGCGCTCCGCCAGAGCCACGTAGGTGGCGTCGTAGGCCGAGAAGTTTTCGCGTAGGGCGAGAATGCGTTCCAGCAGGTACTGGTGGCCGTGGCGAGTGATGGGGAGGGCGAGGTGGTCCTCCAGCGCGTGCCGAGCCCGTGCGGCCGTGATCGCTCCAGACAGGAGACCGTGTCGCAGCGCCGAGGTCAGCTCGACGTCGCACAGGGCGGGCACGTGCAAGTCGGCATCGGGTGCCTCGAGCGTCTCCCGCACGAGGTCCGAGCGCTCCGTTCGCAGAAGGTACTCCACCAAGGCTGATGCGTCTGCGACGACCAGCCTCAGCGCGCCTCCCTTGCGGCCCGCTCCATGCGAATGATCTCGGCGGCCGGCTTGCCGAGTTTGACCGGTGTCCGCGTGGCGATTCGCCCGAAGACCTCTTCAGCGGGTGGCCGCGCGACCTCGCGCTCGAGGATGTCCTGAATGAACTTGGTCAGCGTCTGCCCTCGAGCCCGGGCGCGTTTGGCGAGTTCCCTGTGGAGACGCTCGGGGACGTCCCTTACCTGGATCATCTTCGACATGCACTCAACATGTCACATGCGCAACGCATGTGCAACCCGGCTGCTGAAGCGGCTGTGGCGTCCAGCGCTCGACATCCAGTCGGTTGCGGCTGATTGGCCGGTATCGAGCCGGCGGTCCAGTTGCACTGTGAAGGCCCGAGTGCCGTCATCAGCGAGTCGGCTATGCCGCGCCGGGCGATGGGCCGAGGAGCGGGCGAAAACCCGCGATGCGGAAGCCATCGTCGGTCGTGATCGCGTCGGTGATGCGGCGTTCACGCATCACGGTGAAGCTGGTGCAAGGCTCGCGATCGCGTAGGTGCACTTGGCGTTTCCGGTAACTCCTTCTCCCACAATCGCTTAACTCGGTTTTACAAAACTCACTAGCTGATCCCGCGTCTGCCAAAACGGCACGTTCTTGGCCAGGGTATCTAATATCCCGAGATCCCACCGGAACACCGTAACTCATTGTCGGACACGGACTTACACCGTTTTGGGGGCATTTTCGACCGACTCAAACCGAATTCCAATCGGCTCGAACCGAATTGCCGGCGGCCAGAACCGGTTTCCGAGCGCCCCGAACCGAATTGCGGGTGGGGCGATCGGAATTGCGGGCGCGACGATCCGGATTCCGGCCGTGCAGATCGGAGTTCCGGGTGCCGCGATCGGAATTTCCGGCGCGCCGATCGGAATTCCGGCCATGCTGAACCGAATTGCCGTCGAGGCGATCCGAGTTTCCAGCATGGCGATCGGAATTGCCGGCGTGCCAGTCGGATTCCGGCTGCGCCGATCCGAATTGCCGTCGCGCCGATCTGAGTTTCGGGCACGGCGAACCGAGTTGCCGGCGTGCCGGTCGGAATTCCGGCCATGCCGATCCCAATTGCCGTCGTGCCGATCCGAGTTCCCGGTGCGCCCATCCCAATTGCCGGCGGGCGAATCCAACTTGCCGGGGACCCTTTCCGGATTGGGTTCGACCCATCCGAGATTGAGCGGGGCGGGGCCGTCCCCGGCCGCCTAGCCGCTCGGTCGGGCGGGGGATCGCAGATCGGTTGCGAAGGCGAGACTTCGGCAGTTCGGACGAGGAGCGGTCGGAAGCCGCAGGCGGATGCCGCTGGGTCCCTGGGTGGAGCTGCTCCCGGGGGGATCCCCTTTCACGCACTGCGGGACACGTGACATTCTTGTCACCTATTCTTGCATCCTTCTCAGCGAATGCGCCGTCGCCGCCGACCAGCAGCGCCGACGACGACCAAAGTTCCTCCCCGAGGCGGTTGGCATTCGCTCAACCCGAGCCCACACTCCTTGAGAACCCCTCCGCACTTGGCGATGTTATTTCGGTCAGGCGCCGTAGCCAAGTGGTAAGGCAGAGGTCTGCAAAACCTCTATTCGGCGGTTCGAATCCGCCCGGCGCCTCTGGCGTTGGCTGCACTCGCGGCACGCCGCGAACTCGCCGGTCACTACCTGCCGCATTCGTCGATGAAACCCAAAGAACCACACGCTAGCTCAATCCGCTGACGAACCGTCGAAGGAGCAACGGTGAAGAAGCGCACCCTCGGCAGCAGCAACCTCGAAGTCTCGGCCATCGGACTCGGCTGCATGGGCCTGAACTTCGCCTTCCCACCGTTCCCCGAGAAACGGGAAGCGATCGCATTGCTCCGTTCGGCCGTCGAGCGCGGGGTGACCTTCTTCGACACCGCCGACGTCTACGGCCCGTGCACCAACGAGGAGCTGGTCGGGGAGGCCCTCGCTCCCGTCCGTGACGAGGTGGTGATCGCCACCAAGTTCGGCTTCCGGGAGGGCGTGCCCCAGCAGGGCCTGGACAGCCGGCCGGAACGGATCAGGCAGGTCGCCGAGGCCTCGCTCGAGCGGCTCAGGACGGACGTCATCGACCTGTTCTACCAGCACCGCGTGGACCCCGAGGTGCCGATCGAGGACGTGGCGGGCACGGTGCAGGACCTGATCCGAGAAGGAAAGGTCAAGCACTTCGGCCTGTCCGAAGCGGGCGTCGATGACATCCGCCGCGCAAACGCGGTGCAGCCGGTCACGGCGCTACAGAGCGAATACTCCCTGTGGTGGCGGGAGCCGGAAGCGGAGATCCTGCCGACCCTGGAGGAACTGGGCATCGGCTTCGTCCCGTTCAGCCCACTCGGGCGCGGGTTCCTGACGGGAAAGATCGACGAGAAGACGACGTTCGAGAGCGGGGACTTCCGGTCCACGCTCCCTCGCTTCACGCCCGAGGCCCGTAAGGCGAATCGGGCAATGGTCGATCTGCTGGGCAGGATCGCGAAGGAAAAACACGCCACACCCGCGCAGATCGCGCTCGCCTGGCTGCTGGCCCAGAAGCCGTGGATCGTGCCGATCCCGGGCACCACCAAGCTGCACCGCCTGGAAGAGAACATCGGCGCTGCGGCGATCGAGCTTGCGGCAAACGATCTTCGCGAGATCGAGAGCGCCGCCTCGAAGATCGAGGTGCAGGGCGCGCGCTACCCCGAGCACATCCAGAAGATGATCAGGCGGTGAGCGGAGTGAGTCCGACCACGTAGAGCTAACGAGCGCCGAGCGGCACGAGCCGGTGCTCAGGGAAGCTTGGCGAACAGCTCTCCGAGATCGATAGCCAGCTCTTCCGCTTCCGGTGCCACCCGCCAGCGCAACTCTTCAGTCACGATCTCCGGCCGATCGTCCTCCGGGCGCCACACTTCGACCAGCGGAGCCTCCTGCTCCACCGCCCAGTACGTAGCGACCCCTCGTTTCTGGTAGAGCCGCCTCTTGGTCACACGGTCGGCGGTGACCGAGCCCGGTGAGACGACTTCCACAGCCAGCAGCAGGCTCTCGATCGTGCTCCAGTCGCGGCTCACCTCGCCCGCCGGGACCACGAACACGTCCGGCTGCACCAGCTCGTCCTGCGCCCAGACGATGTCGGCGGGAGAGAGGACCACCATCGCCCGATCGGCATGAGGTGCCAGGTAGGTTTGGAGCCGGTGGAAGAGTAGTCCGACCAGTGCCTGGTGGCGCCACGACGGGGCCGGCGTCACGAGCAGCTCTCCCTGCACCAGCTCGTAGCGGTTCCCGTCTGCGGGGAAAGCGAGGACTTCGTCCACCGTGTAACGGCGAGCAGTAGTGGGCATGACCATAGTATCGGGCCTCGGCGGCCGGGTGGACAAGGTTGGGGCACCCCGCACGATGCGGCGCCCACGAGCCAGGCTCATCATCGTTCTCGCTGGTGTGCTGATGCGTGGCCTACGGGACGGCGGTGCGGGAAGCGACTAGGCCCACACTCCCTTGAAATCGAGCGCGAACCGCTCGAAGGCGCTCGGAAAGGCTACAAACTAACTCGGGTTGTCTGACGGGGGCAGACTCGTCTCGCACACCGCCTCCACCGCCTCGACGAACTGCTCCAGAGGGAGCGCGCCGTAGATCCAGCGGCCGCACGCGCGGAAGGCCGGTGTCCCCCTTATGCGGAACTCCCTGCCGCGGCGGGTGAGCGCCTTGGCGCGGTCCTTGGTGTCGTCGTCATCGTAGCACCGCTCGAACGCAACCGTGTCGAGGGCCAGCTCCGAGATCAGCTCGCGAAACACCGAAAGGGGATTCCGAGTACGCTGCCATTGTCGCTGGCGCTCGTAGAGAAGATCGTGCATCGGCCAGAAACTGCCCTGATCGTCCGCGCAGACGGCCGCCCGCAACGCCTTCCGCGAGTGGCGAAAGGGCCCCAGCTCGAACGGGAGGAAACGCCAATACACGCGGCCGTTCTTGATGAACCTCTCATAGAACGCGGGGAAGGTTTCTTGCGCGAACTGGGCGCACGCGGAGCAGCCGAAATCGCCTACCTCGAGAATGGCGATCGCCGCCCCGGGATCTCCCCGCACAAACTCCATATCGTTCGGCCGATCCTGAGCCGCGAGGGAGCCGGTCGCGACGAAGATGAGCAGAAGGGGAGAAGGGCGGGCCGCCCGGTGCGCGCGTGCCCGCACCGTCAACGCGGGCCCCAGCTCAGCCGGTACCCCGCGCTGGCTCCCGGCCCCGTGGGGAGACTCCTTCCCGCCAACGGTATCAATGCGGTGAATTCGACGGTGCTCCTGCCCACGGCGTAACCGACTGTCGGCTGGAGCTGCAAGAGACGACGCCGGCTCGCGGGGAGCTCGATGCCGAGCTGCCGGGGCGCCTCGCCCAACAAGAGCTCCGAGCCAAGCTCGGCTCTCAGCCCCCGCCACGACCCGCCGGCGGCGAGATGCGCAAAAAGCTCGTTGCCCGGCTTCC
>JBHIEQ010000231.1:0-5080 GCA_046760725.1 Gemmatimonadales bacterium | reverse complement strand
CATTTCCACAAGTCCACCTGGTGTGGAATTCCTGCTCTCCGCTCAAAGAGATGCGACCAACGCATTCCACACAGCTCCCTGAACATCCTCCGGCGATCCGAACAAAAAGCGGCTCTTGCAGCGTTCTGCGCGCGCCATAGGTTGAGGTTTCTCGCTGGGTGGAGTGCCCGCCCGTCGGACGCACCAGCCCCACACAAGAACGCCCAACCCCCCGGGACGCGACCCCACATGGCGGATTACACGACCATCGGCATCGACAAGATCAAACTGCAGGCCGCGAGCAGTCGCGGCCTGATACGTTGTCCCCGAGACGGCGCCGTAATGCGCGTGACCGACTGCCGAGCGGAAGCGGCTGCGGGCCCTCCAGGGGAGTCGCGAGCGCTAAGGGCGCTGCCCCGGGATCCGGCCTGGCGGGTGACCGAGCTCGCGGTCGAGTGCCCCGCCTGCCGGCGCCAGGCGGCGGTCACCGTGCCCCGGCAGGAGTACTGACAGCGCCTACCGGGGCCTCAGCTGCGGCTCCATCCGCGCCAGCCGGTGCAGGTTCTTCGCGAATCTCACGGCCAGCAACGCCAGCATCGTCGCCGTCACGAGCGCAACCGTCGTGTTGGCGAAGAGCAGCACCGCGCCGTTCAGCACGTTGAGAAGGGTCGCTCCCGCGACGAGCGCGGTGTTCGCGAGGATCAGCAGGATCCTCACCTCGGTGGGGCCCAACCTGCCGTAGGCCATCCTGAACACCCCGAACACGGCGGACTCGAGGTACACGTTGATCGAGAGCGTGAGATAGAGAATCACGAGAAGGAGAGCAGACTCCAGCGATACGTAGGGTGAGAGCCCGATCCCAATGCCGATCACAGCCGTCGTGAACGCATCTGCCACGTGGTCGACGTAGTAGCCGTACTTGGGACGCTCCGCCTTCCGGACCCTTGCGAGCGTGCCGTCAAGGGAGTCGCCGAACCAGTTCACCGCGAGCATGGCGCTCGCGAGCCACAACCACCGGGCGTCGAGCGTAGAGAGCCCGTACCCCGCCGCGGCGCCCACTGCCCCTATGACGCCGAGAGCCGTGAGATGGTTGGAGCGGATTGAGCGCGGAATGCGCCCCGCGATCGCGCGCAACAGCCGGCGTTCGGGTGCTGCCAGAAGGAAGGTCATCTCTCGCTTGCTAGACATCCAGGCCGTCCTGGGAGTTTCCCGTTGATACCGGAGGATGTCGCGGAGCGTTCCCCGAATTCTGACCGCGCGGTCAAAATAGAGCGGCGTCGTTCCGGCCCCGCGCCGCCACGCCTCCCGGAGATTAGATTTCGCCCCAGCAGATGAAAGACCAGGCAATGCCGGCAACCCCAATCCAGATCACCAAGACGGCTGAAGAGCCGGGCTCCAAGAGCCTCAAGGTCGAGGTGTCCGTGGAGCGCGTCCGGGCGGTGGAGCTGGACGCGGCTCGTCACTACGCGAAGCGCGCCAAGCTCCCCGGGTTCCGCAAGGGGAAAGCGCCGCTCGGCGTCGTACGCAAGCAGTACAGGGAGGCGATACGGGAGACCGTGATCCGCGATCTCGTGAGAGAGAGCTGGGAAGCGGCGCTCGATCAGGAGAATCTACGACCCATCGCCGATCCCCGCGTACGGGACCTCAAGTTCGAGGCCGATGCTCCCGTTACGTTTGAGCTGGTGGTGGAGGTCAAACCGGAGCTCAACCTCCAGCGGCTGGGCGGGTTCACCCTCACGCGCAAGCTGCGAGCCGTGACGGCCGAGATGGTGGATTACCAGATCGAGGAGCTCAGGCGCCAGAAGGCCCCGTGGGTGCCGGTGGAAGGGGAGAAGCCCCAACCCGCGGATCTGGTGTCGGTGACGATTCAGCCGGTTGGGGCGGCGGAAGAGACAGCGGAGGCCGGACAGCCGGGGGAGGCCAAGCAGTATCAGATTCAGCTGGGGACCGGCCAGGCGATCCCCGACCTCGAAGAGAAGATCATGATGCTCTCCCCTGGTGAGACGCTGGAGGCCCCGGTGAGATTCCCGGACGACTTTCCGGACGAGAGCAAGCGGGGGCAGACACGCGAGGTGCGTCTCACGCTCCACGAATTGAAGCGTCAGGACCTGCCGGAGGTCAGCGACGACTTCGCGCGCGAGCTGGGGGATTTCGACTCCGTGGCGGATCTGCGGAACGCCGTGCGTGAGGACCTGGAGAGCGACGCGCGGCGGGAGGCGGATGGCGAGGTCCGCGGAAAGCTCATGGAACAGGTAATCGCTGCCAACAACGTTCAGGCGCCCAAGTCGATGGTGCAGCGGGCCCTGTCGGCCTTCGCCCAGCTCTATGAGGTGCCCGACGACCGTTTGGAGGAGTTCGCCAGGGAGTTCGGCCCGATCGCGGAGCGCCAGGTGCAACGCGATCTGGTGATCGACCATATTGCGGAGCGGGAGAACCTGCGCGCCACCGAGGAAGACGTGGATCGCCGCATCGCCGAGATGGCTGCGAAGCGGCAGACCGAGCCCGGTCAGGTGTATGCGTCGCTACAAAAAGCGGGGCGGCTGCGGGAGCTTGAAAGGAACCTGACGGAAGAGCGAGTTTTCGAGTATCTACTGGGACAATCGACAATCAAGGACGACTGAGGACCATCTGAGACGAGCCAAGCCATGTCCACCATTTTTCCGCCTTACGTAATCGAGCGCTCCAGCCGCGGGGAGCGTACCTACGACATCTTCTCTCGTCTGCTGATGGATCGGATCGTGTTCCTGGGCACACCCATCAACGACGATGTCGCGAACATCATCATCGCGCAGCTCCTGTTCCTGGAAGCCGACAACGCCGACCGCGACATTTGGGTGTACATCAATTCCCCCGGGGGCATCATTTCGAGTGCCTTCGCTATCTACGACACGATGCAGCACATCCAGGCGCCGGTGAACACGATCTGCATGGGCATGGCGGCGTCGGCCGGGTCGTTCCTGCTGGCGGCGGGCTCTCCCGGCAAGCGGGCGGCCCTACCCCACGCGCGGATCATGATGCACCAGCCCTCCGGCGGAGCGCAGGGCACCGCGGCCGACATCGAGATCCAGGCGCGCGAAATCCTCTACCTGAGGAACAAGCTGAACGAGCTGTATGCCAAGCACACGGGGCAGACGCTCAAGCGGATCGAAGCCGACATCGACCGCGACCGCTTCATGTCGGCGGAAGAGGCCAAGGAATACGGCATCATCGACAAGGTGATCCAGCACCGCGCGGAATTGGAGGACGGGAAGAAGGGCGACAAGTCGTCTTGACGCCCAGAGGGGCGAAGCCCATACTTGCCTAGCCCACGGGGACCTAGGGATGCCTCAAGACAAGCACCTGCGCTGCTCGTTCTGCGGAAAGTCCAAGGACGCGGTCCGTAAGTTCATATCGGGCCCGTCGGTGTACATCTGCAACGAGTGTATCGCTCTCTGCAATGAGATTCTGGCCGAGGACGAGGAGCGTGAAGTTGCGGAAGCGATCACCCAGGTCCCGACACCAGCTGAGATCAAGGATGTTCTGGACCAGTACGTGATCGGGCAGGAGCGGGCCAAGAAGGTCCTCTCCGTAGCGGTGTACTCCCACTACAAGCGTATCAACTCACAGACCCTGCGCGGCGACGAGGTTGAGCTGGAGAAGTCCAACATCCTCCTCCTCGGCCCAACGGGGGTCGGCAAGACGCTTCTGGCTCAAACCCTCGCCCGCATTCTCGACGTTCCGTTCACGATCGCGGACGCAACGACGCTGACTGAAGCCGGATACGTGGGTGAGGACGTGGAGAACATCCTGGTCCGCTTGCTTCAGGCGGGTGACTTCAACGTCACCGAATGCGAGCACGGAATCGTTTACATCGACGAGCTGGACAAGATCGCCAGAAAGAGTGAGAACCCCTCGATTACCCGCGACGTGTCGGGCGAAGGGGTGCAGCAGGCGCTCCTCAAGATCCTGGAGGGTACCGTGGCCTCCGTGCCGCCGCAGGGGGGTCGCAAGCATCCACAGCAGGAGTACATCCAGATCGACACCAAGAACATCCTCTTCGTTTGCGGGGGCGCGTTCGACGGCCTCGAGAAGATCATCGAGTCGCGCACGGGCCGGCGTCGCATCGGTTTCAGCCGCGAGGAGCTCGAGTCGGGCATAGCGGAGGAGGCGAGGAGCAACCCCTACCACGAGGTGGAGCCCGACGACCTCTTGCGGTACGGACTCATTCCGGAGCTGGTGGGAAGGTTGCCCGTCGTCGTCGCTCTCGACGCCCTGGACGAGGACGCGCTGGTCAAGATCCTGCTCCAGCCAAGGAACGCGCTCACCAAGCAGTACGCGAGGCTCTTCGAGCTCGAGGGTGTGGGTCTCACGTTCGATCCCGAGGCGTTGAGGGCCGTCGCCCAACGCGCGATCACGCGAGGCACGGGAGCACGTGGCTTGCGTGCCATTCTGGAGGATATGATGACCGACATCATGTTCGAGCTCCCCGGACGTCGGGACGTCCGCGAGGTCGTCATCACCAAGGACAGTGTAACGGAGAATCGCGATCCTCTCGTGGTGACCGAGCGCGCCCGCCGGAAGAAAGAGGCCTGACGAGCGTCACGTTCGTCGGCAGCTTTCCAGCTGCCGATTTCAGCATCGAGCCCCCGCTACCCGAGATAGCATTCCTGGGCCGGTCAAACGTCGGGAAGTCGTCGCTGATCAACGCGCTCGTGGGTCGCCGGTCGCTCGCCCGCACGAGTAAGACTCCAGGTAAGACGCGGACGGTGAACGTCTATAACGTCGAGGACCGGTTTCATCTAGTGGACCTCCCGGGGTATGGCTACGCCCGCGCTTCAAAAGCCGCGCGACGCGACTTCCGGAGACTGCTGGACGGCTATCTTTCTCGGACCAGAGAGATCGCAGGCGTAGTCTGGCTGCTCGACGTGCGGCGGGACCCCACCGAGGAGGACCGGGTAACGGGAGATCTGCTGGCCGGCGCGGGCATTCCCGTGCTCGCGGCCATAACGAAAGCGGACAAGTTCGGCCGATCGAGGCGAGTTGAACGCGCCCGCTCGATACGCTCGACGCTCGATCTTCAGCAGGAGCAGTGCATCGTGACGAGTGTCAGGACGCGAGAAGG
>JBHIEQ010000230.1:0-5084 GCA_046760725.1 Gemmatimonadales bacterium | reverse complement strand
GAGACAGACTCGACCCGCATAGCCGTTTACGGCCGTTCACTCGGCAGCGCGGTCGCGCTCTATCTCGCCACGCACAGGCCCGTCCGTGCCGTGGTGCTGGACTCGCCATTCTCGTCGAGCCGCGACATGACCGAAAAGCATTACCCCTTCCTGCCGGCGGGGCTGTTACGCCTCCGGCTGGACAACGTGGCGCGAGCGGGGCGGCTCAAGGCGCCGCTCCTTGATCGAGGGCTCGGGTCACAACGACACGTACGACATCGGGGGTCAATTCTACCGCGACCGGATGCACGAGTTTCTGGCCGAGAAGCTCAGGTAGCTCCGCGCAAAGAGGGCTAGTAGCTTCTGCGCATGCATTTATGACCGAGCAGCGAGCGAGCATGCACCGCGCCGCCGTGATTTCCGCCGCTTTCCTGGTCGGGGTCGCCGGGCCGCTTCAGCCGCAGCAGTCTTACCCGATCCTGTTCAGCCCGGACATCGCTAACGCGCCCGCCGTGCAGGACGCCCTGCGCTACATCGACGACCACTCCGCGGAGCAGGTCCGGGAATGGATTCGCATTACCGAGATCCCCGCCAAGTCGGAACACGAGGAGCGGCGTGCCGCGTACGTGCGTGCGGAGCTCGAGAAGCTGGGCCTGGAGGTCGTGACCGATTCCATCGGCAACGTGATCGCGCGGCGACGCGGCACGGGTGGCGGGCCGACCGTGGTCTTCGCCGCGCACATGGACACGGTGCACCCGACGGACACGGATGTCACGGTTACCAGACGCGACGGACGGCTCTATGCTCCGGGGGTATACGACAACAGCGCCTCGGTTGCCAACATGTTGAGCGCGGCCCGCGCCCTGCATGCGGCCGGGATGCGCACGAGAGGCGATACGATATCCTGCTCCCGTCGCGGGACGCACCCGTGAGCGCGGTATATAACGTGGGGATGTTGGACGGAGGCCAGGTGGTGAACGCCGTTCCTCAGGAGGTGTCTTTCACGGTCGATTTGCGTACGGTCGATCCCGAGCTGCCGGCCCGCCTGGACAGCGCGATCGTCGCCACCTGTGATGCTGCGGCGAGTACCGAAGGCGTCTCCTTCGTGCGAGAGTGGATACAGCGCTCCGAGGCGGGGGGCACTCTGGAGCAGCTCGCCGATCGCCGCCGGCACCCTCTGGTCCAGACGGCGGTGGACGTGCTCGAGTATCTCGGCTGGGATTTCGAGGACCGTCCTAAGACGCGTGCCGCGGGCTCTACGGACGCCAATGCCGGCGTAGTACTCGGCGTTCCCTCGATCTCAGTGGGAAGGGCGCGGGGCGGGAACCAGCACACGCTCAATGAGTGGGCGGACATCGAGTCCAGCCGCATCGGGACCAAGCAGATCGTGCTGCTGGCGGCGGCGCTGGCGGGGGTGGAGGGGAACTAGACCTGGGACATCCTCCGTACCGTGAGGCAACAATGCTGACGAGAACTCGACTACTGACGGCGGTCGTCGCCGTTGCAGCCACGGCGCCAGCCGCGGCGCAGCAACCCGAGCCGGCCGACCTCGTAATCACCAACGCCCGCATCTACACCGTGGACCGGAACCGCCCGTTGGCCCACGCCATGGCTGCCACCGACGGCCGCATCGTGTTCGTGGGCAGCACGCGCGGTGCAGAGGTGTTCGTCGGTGAGAACACGGATGTATGGGACATGGACGGCAACACGGTGATCCCCGGGATGGTGGACGCGCACGCGCATCTCCTTGGACTCGGCACCGCGCTCCGTCGCGTGGACCTGGTCGGCACGCGCTCATACCAGGAAGTGATCGAGCGCGTCGTGGAGCGCGCCCGAACCGTACCCCGCGGCGAGTGGATCCAGGGCCGCGGCTGGGACCAGAACGACTGGGGAGACACGCGGTTCCCCACTCACGAGGCGCTCTCACGCGCGGTGCCGGATCATCCGGTCTATCTCACCCGGGTGGACGGACACGCCGCGCTGGTCAACGCCAAAGCGCTCGAGCTGGCCGGTGTGACTGCCCGAACCCGGGATCCCGAAGGCGGCCGCTTCATTCGCGACGCGGGCGGGAACCCAACCGGCGTACTTATCGACCGCGCACAGGGCGTGGTGACACGGATGATTCCCCCCGCCTCCGAGGGGGAATTGCGCGAAGCCGTCCTGGCAGCGATCCGCGAGGCCAACAAGTGGGGCCTCACCGGTATCCACGACGCGGGTGTGGGCCCCTCTACCATCGACATATACGAACAGCTGGCCAAAGAGGGCCGCTACAACCTCAGGAACTACGTCATGATCAGCTCGAGCGACCGCACGCTCGAGCGGTACTTCGATCGCGGCCCGCAAGAGGGCCTCTACGACGGGCGCCTGTGGATCCGCGCCATCAAGATGGTGGCCGACGGCGCCCTGGGCAGTCGCGGCGCGGCGCTCCTTGAGCCCTACAGCGACGAACCCGCCAATACGGGACTCATCACGGCGCCGTACGAACGGATTAGAGAAGTCGCCGTACGCGGCCTTAGAAACGGCTTCCAGGTGAACGTACACGCGATCGGAGACCGAGCGAACAGGATGGTTCTGGACGCATTCGAGTCCGCGCTCCAGGAGGTCCCGGTTGCCGACCACCGGTTCCGCGTCGAGCACGCGCAGGTGATCCACTTCCAAGACATTCCGCGCTTCGCCGAACTCGACGTGATTCCGTCGATGCAGGGCAGCCACCAGACGAGCGACATGTACTGGGCGATCGGCCGGCTGGGGTGGACGCGCGCGCAGGGTGCCTACGCGTGGCGCTCGCTACTCAATACGGGCGTCGTCATTCCCAACGGCTCGGACTTCCCGGTGGAATCCCCGAACCCGTTGATCTCGTTCAAGGCCTTCGTGACACGGCAGGACGAGAACGGGTGGCCCGCGGGCGGCTGGTTCCCGGAGGAGCGCACCTCCAGGGAAGAGGCTCTCGAGAGCATGACGATCTGGCCAGCCTACGGGGCGTTCATGGAGCGCGAGACGGGTTCGCTCTCGCCCGGCAAGTACGCCGATTTCGTAGTGCTTGATCAGGACATCATGACCGTAGCGGCCGAGCGGATCTTAGACACACACGTTCTCATGACGGTGCTGGGAGGTGAGGTGGTTTACCGGAGGGACGAGCAACCGTAAGGCTCGGCTCAGGGGGGAGCGGTGGCTTCGGTCGGCGCCGCGGTCGGCGTTACGCGGAACGCGAGCAGCGCCACGAAGGCCACGACGCCACCCGAAATGTAGAAAGGCACCGCACCGCCCCAACTCTGAAACACAGCGGTTGCCCAGATGGGCGCTATCACCCGGGCCACGCCGCCGAAGGTCTGCTGCACGCCGAGCACCTGGCCGCGCTCGTGCGCGTGAGCGCGGTGTGTCACTAACGCCGTGACCGACGGGAAGAGACAGGCCGTTCCGATGGGCACCAGGCCTATCACGACGGCCAGATAGAGGAGACCCCCCGGAAACGGGATCGTGAACAATCCCAGCGCGAGAAGAGCCGCTCCCAATCTCATTACCTTAGTCTCGCCCAGCCAGTCAACGAGCCTCCCCAATACGATGGCGCGCATCACGATCCCCAGCACGCCCACGTACACGAAGAACGGACCGATCGAGGTCTCAGTGATGCCGAACGCATCCTGGAGATACAGCGCCAGCACGGCGGTCATCGACATGAACCCGAGCATGCCGACCGCGTAGATCCATACCAGACGTGCCACGTCGCCGCGTGGCGCAAGCACGGTATCCGTGATCATCATCCGCACCGAACGGCGCTCTCTGCCGACGTGCTCCTCTCGTTGCGGTCGCGACTCGGGCAGCCAGCGGGAGGCGAACAGGATGTTCCCCAAACACAGCCCGGCGGCGATCAGCCCGGGAGCGGCCGGCCCCAGCTCGAACGCCAGCGATCCGATCGCGGGGCCTATCGCCACCCCCGCGTTGGTCGAGGCCGAGAGCCAGCCGAGCGCGCGCGCCCGATCCTTCGGCTCGGTGACGTCGGCCACGTAAGCCTGGAGCACGCCAACGGTCCCGCCCCCAAATCCCTGAATCAGCCGGGACAGGAACAGCATCCAGTAGGCCGTCGCGAGCCCGAACACGACGAAAGCCACGGCCGACGCACCGAGCCCCAGGATGATCATCGCCTTTCGCCCGAACCGATCGGACAGCCGCCCCCATATCGGAGCCGCCGCCAGCTGGGCGATCGAGAAAACCGCCCAGATCCACCCGATCATCCAATCGGCCGCGTCCAACCTCCGGGCGTAGTACGGCAGAAGTGGGAAGACGATGGCGAACCCGACCATGTCGATGAACGCGGTCGCCATCAACACCGACAGGCGCTTGAACGGCCCACTCACCGCCGCGCCCCCAAGAACGAGCTGAGGGACACGCCGACGGTCACGACCGTGACGGCCCCGACCACGTTGTGCCATAGGAACGACACCGAGGGCGCTCCGAACGTCACGGTCGCCACAGCACCCATTCCCGCGAGCAGTCCGGCGAATGCGCCTATAGCGCGGACACCCGGAATCATCGCCAACAGAAAGACCCCGAGTATCGAGCCGTAGAAGAACGACCCGAACCGGTTGACCACCTCGATCAGCGATCCGAGCGTTGCGGCGAACGTCGCTACGAAACAGGCGAAGATCCCCCACGCCCCAGTCGCCACCTTGGACACCACGAGGTAATGCTTGTCGTTCCCCTCCGGCTTGATCCACCGCCGGTAGAAGTCGATCACCGTGGCCGTAGAGAGGGAGTTAAGCTCGGCGGCGATGCTCGACATGGCAGCAGCCATCACCGCCGCGATGAAGATGCCGGTCAGGCCGATGGGAAGCTCGTCCAGCACGAACCGAGGAATGATGTAGTTGACGTCGCGCGCCGACTGGCCGGTCACACTCTCGGCCAGCGAGAGCGCTTCTTGTCGAACCTCCACGACCTCCGCTTCCTTCGCGCGGAAGGCACTCAGGGCCACCTCCATCTCGGCGGGCTCGCTACCGCCATCTTTCACATCGGCCACTGCCCGCGCCGCGGCCTCGCGCTCGGCGAACGCCCGGGCGTAGTGTGACTCCAGTCCCTCGTACTCCGCCGCCTCCGCAGCACGCACCGTG
>JBHIEQ010000229.1:0-5136 GCA_046760725.1 Gemmatimonadales bacterium | reverse complement strand
CAGGCGCAGCTGGGCAGGCTGATCGCGGGGAGCCTCAAGCTCGGGCTCGGTGGACTCCTCTTGCTGTTCGTGGGAGTCGCCTTCGTCGTGTCCCGGTCCCGGCGGGTCACGATCGCCATGGTGGGGTGCCTCGTAGCGATTCCGCTCGTCACGCTGGGCACGATGGGCCACGTCGGCATAGCGCTCGACATCATCGCCTCACCCGCCGCCAACGTCGCTCTCGCGATGGGAGTGGACTCGATGATCCACCTGGTGGTGCGGGCTCGGCGCCTGAGATCCACCGCGCCCACTGCCTGGGCGGCGTGGCTCGAGGCGAGGGCACAGCTGTGGCCTGCGGTCCTAGGCGCCACGCTCATAATCTGCACTGGATTCGGGATCTTCAGCCTCTCGACGTTCCCGCCGACGCAACGATTCGGCATCGCGGTGATTCTGGGGACGCTCGCGGCCGCGCTGATGGCGCTGGTGGCGCTGCCGTTCGGAGCGGCGGCGGGCATTCGAGTGAACGAGGACTGAGGTGCCGGCCGCCCGCGTCCCGTCGCAAGGCCACCCGGCACAGCTAGCGTGCGTTCATCCGGCCGTACCTCGCAAGCACCTCCGTCAGGCGAGCCTGCGGCAGCGCGTACACTCGGAGATCGTCGGCGCCCGTCATGGTTTCAGCCGCGACGAGCGCGTTGACGATCGCCTCCTCCGTGGCCTGCACCGTGGCCAGGAACAACGGCGTGATGTGCCTGTTGGGGAGCATGGTGACGGTTGCCAGGTCCGTGCCGTCGGCGCCCGTGTTGGCCGTGGAAAAAGCGATGAAGATGTCGCCCGAGCCGTTGCTCGCTATGCCTCCCATCAGAGCCACACCCATGCTTGTCCGTTTCGCTATGCGTTTCAGTTGATGTGGTAAGAGCGGGGCGTCGGTGGCCAAAACGATGATGATCGAGCCCATTGCGGCAGGCACGTCGGGGGAATCGTCTCTTTGCCTTTCCTCGTCGCAGATCCGAACGTCGGGTCGGCCGGACGGAGGCCCCACATAGCACGGCATGAGGTCCGTGATTTCCCGCCCCACCGGGACACCCGCTATCCGCAGGAGACCGCGGCTCCCATAGTTGCACTGCACCAACACGCCGATGGTATAGGTTTCACCCAGAGTGGCCACCTGCCGCGAGGCGGTGCCGATACCGCCCTTGAAACGGTGGCAGATCATTCCAGTGCCCCCGCCGACGTTGCCTTCGGCGACCGGGCCGCCGGTAGCACCGTCCAACGCCTGAAACGCGTGCGCCGCGGTTACGTGAAACCCGTTGATGTCGTTGAGTGCGCCGTCGTAAGTTTCGGCCACGACGGGACGGGCCCAGGCGAACTGCTGCCCGCGACGCACCATCCAGTCGATCACGGCGTCGCGCACGACGCCGACGCTGTGCGTGTTGGTGATCATGACCGGCCCCTCGAGGAAACCGGATTCCTCGACCCATGTGGTTCCCGTCATCTCCCCGTTCCCGTTCATCGTGAACCAGGCGGCGAAGACGGGATCCTGCATCTCGTGCCCGCGCGGTAGGATGGCCGTGACACCGGTGCGTACGGGGCCTGCTCCGATCACCCGGCGTCCCTCGCCGCGAACGATGGTGGCGTGGCCCACCAGGACGCGCGGAACGTCGGTTATCGCGTTGAGGGGTCCCGGTACACCCTCGAAGGGGACGCCGAGATCGCGGGCGCGCGGCTTCGTCTGGGCGTCGGCACCGGTTGAGACGAGGGTGGTGGCGATCGCCAACGAGACTATCTGGCGGACGGAATGCATGGAGACCTTCCTGTTGATGTGGTTGACGGCACACACAACATGCACCGGGGACTCAATGGACGAGAGTGCCGAAAGGGCAGCGCATTTCACGCCAGCTTAACCCTTGCTTCATGCCCCGTCACGGTTGTTGACCGGACGGGTTTCGCCGGAGGAGACATGCACAAGATCAAGTTGTCGATCGTGGCGTATTCCGGATTTGCGTGTTTCGTAGGGTTCGTCGTCGCGGAGCTGGCTTTGGAAGGTATCGCGCTGCTGGCGTTCAACGTGAGCGAACGCGACCTCCTGTCTCGTTACTTTGACGTGACCGACAGCGGCTTCCGGTATCACTTTTTGAATCTCACCTCGTTCCTGGTCGAGTGCATCATCATCATGTGGGTGTACGGGCTCGCACGAGCCGCGCTGGGCTCCGCGGGCCGGGGCGCGCTCGTGACGATCGCGATAGCAATGGGCCTCGTCTTCATACCCGTTGCCCACCTCGCGTTGATCGGTGTCGTCCCGGCCAAGGTGTTCGGTCTGAGCCTGGGTTTCAACGTGGTGGAGTTGCCGTTCGCAATCCTCATCGGAGCGGCACTGTACGAAGCGCGTTCACTGCCGTCACCGTAGCCCTCTAGCGGCAGCCCGCTAGCCGCCACAACATTGGGCTCAATTCCGCCCAGAGTCGGGACTGGGGCGACATTTCACTCCAGGTCGTCGAAGGAGGGCGCGATGACTTACCTGGGTGCGCTGGGCCAACGAGGCGATGAAGCGCCGGTCCGCCTGGGATGAGATTTTGGGGCGGCGATCTCAAGCTACGGCTCTTTTATCCGACGGGCGATCTCATTCTGAGACCGAGCTGGGGTGGGTGCCTGATCGGCGGAGGGGTTCAAGTTCGGCCTGGTCGTGGGCGAGTACGTGGCGCGGCGGGTGTTGGGTGCAAATCACGACGCCCAGCTGGCCGCGGAGTTCAGTCTCAAGGAGGAGGAGTTCGATGCTGCTCTTCGGAGAATCGCGCCGCCGTACTGGTGGCGGGGCAGGCAGGTAGGCAGGTAGGTGCGTGCGAGATTCGGCCGTTCGAGGAAGAGGGAAGCGGTCTCCGGGGGCGGCTGCGACGGCTGGAGGATCGCGGCGTCCTGGTAAGGGCTAGGGGCCGCAAGGCCCCGTTGCGGCTCGTCGCGCGCAAACGCGGCGCACTGGGGCGGTTCCTCAGTGAGCGCGACGACTGAACGTGCGGATCGCTTACGTCGATACCTCGTGCCTCGTCGCCATCGCGTTCGGCGAGCGAGGCGCCACGGCGATTAGGCGGCGGCTGTCGGGTTACGACGAGCTGTTCTCGTCGAACCTGCTGGAGGCCGAGCTCAGGGCGTCGTTCGCCCGCGAGAAGGTGACCGCGAGAGGTGACCTCCTGAGCTGGATTAGCTGGATTCTGCCGGACCGCACCATACCAGCAGAGATCGGTCGCGTACTGCGGGTGGGGCACGTCCGGAGCGCGGATCTGTGACACCTGGCATGCGCACTCTATCTCGTGGAGGACCCCAGTGCGATTGCGTTTCTCACACTCGACGACCGCCAGGAACCGATTGCGGCGGAACTTGGCTTTGCAGCCTGACACTTTACGTCTTCTCCCCCTAGCCGCGGTCTGGGGACTGCTCATGACCACTCTCGCCTACTCCCAAGAGGACGTGACCCGCTACGTGCGCTTCAGCCACGAGGGTCGGGTCGCCTTCGGAATCCTGGAGGGCGAGACCGTTCGGGAGTTGGCGGGCGATCTCTTTTCGGCGCCGAGCGAAACGGGCCGCTCGGTGCCGCTCGCCGACGTGCGGCTCCTCGCGCCGTGCGAGCCGTCCAAGGTGATCGCGGTGGGCCTCAACTACAGGAGCCACCTGGGTGAGCGGCCCGTACCCGAGCACCCCGGGCTCTTCGCGAAATTGCCCAGCTCGATCGTGGGACCGGGCGACGCGATCGTCATCCCCCCCGACGCGAGCGAGCTTCACTACGAGGGGGAGATGGTCGTCGTGATAGGGAAAGAGGCCAAGAACGTGTCGGTCGCCGACGCACCGGGCTACATCTTCGGCGTGACTGCGGGCAACGACGTGAGCGAGCGTACATGGCAGCGAGGCGACCTCCAGTGACTGAGAGCGAAGGCGTCAGACACGTTCGCCCCCATCGGGCCGGTCATAGCGGCAGGAGTGGATTACAACGACATCCTGTTGCAAACGAGAGTGAACGGCGAGATCCGCCAGTCGGAGCGCACCCGAGATCTGATCTTCGACGTGGCGACGATCGTGAGCTACGTGAGCCGCTACATCACTCTCCTTCCGGGCGACCTGATCTTCACGGGGACACCCGGCACCACGCGGCCGCTCCGGCCCGGCGACGTGGTGGAGGTCGAGCTGGAAGGCGTCGGAGTACTGAACAACCGTGTGGATGCGACCGGACGCTCGGGCAACTGAGCCGGCGGGACTCCACCGCGCTTCCTAGGGCGTGGGGATGGGCTCGATGACGATCCGCTCCAGCCCCTTCTCATCGCTGGGAAGCTCACGCTCGCCCGGCGGGTAGCCGTTCAGCTCCAGCAGATACGCCAGCACCTGGGCGTACGCCCGCGGGCTCAAGCTGGCAGGACTGTCCTCCGGCATGGTCGAACTCACGATCTCGAACAGCATGCTCGCCGGTCCGGACCAGTTCCGCTGAAATGTCAGACCCTTGAACGCGCTCAACGCGTGGCATTGCGCACAGGAGCTGCGGAAAAGCGTCTTCCCTCGAGCGGCCTGCTCCGCGGTATAGGCCCCGTCCAGCACGGAGATCGCGGCACCGGAGGCAGTCTGCTCTTGGGCCGCGGCCACGGACCAGGAAGCGGCGGCGAGCACGAGGAGCGGCAAGGGCACCAGAAGACCGCGCGGCGTGCAAGTCCGCTGACGGACACCGGATCTCTCAAACCGGCCCGATACGCGCCTCACGCCGGGCAAGATATCGCTGTCGTTCCCCTCGGGCGAGGCGCCCAATCAGCAGCTCCGCGATCTCTGCGGCTAGCCAGCCCTCCGGATTGGGTGCAGACGCGCTAGGATGCCGGTGCCGCGGCCAGCTCCGCCAGCATCTCGTCCAGCGTGCGCGAGTGGTGCATCGAGCAGAATCGGGGACCGCACATCGCGCAGAACTCGGCGCTCTTGAAGTATTCGGCCGGCAGGGTCTCGTCGTGGTACTCTGTCGCGCGCTCAGGATCGAGGCTCAGGCGGAACTGCTCGTTCCAGTCGAACGCGTAACGCGCGCGAGAGAGCGCGTCGTCCCGCTCAGTGGCGCCGCTGCGGCCGCGAGCGATGTCCGCCGCGTGGGCCGCGATCTTGTAGGCGATGACTCCCTCGCGGACGTCCTCTGCGTTAGGG
>JBHIEQ010000228.1:0-5150 GCA_046760725.1 Gemmatimonadales bacterium | reverse complement strand
GGCCCTGGGCGCAGACCTGAGCGGCGGCGCCCAGAGCGCCGCCATGCTGGGCGGTATTGCATCGGTGTTGGCGGGAGCGATCTTCGGAGATCACTGCTCCCCGATCTCGGATACCACCGTCCTGAGCTCCATGGCGTCGGGATGCGATCATGTGGACCACGTGCGCACACAGCTTCCCTACGCCGTGCTCGTTGCCGGGGTAACTCTGTTGCTGCTGTTTGTCGGGGCGGTCGCGTTTCAGGGAAGTCTCGCCGTTCCCGTGATGCTCAACCTGGCGGGCGCCGTAGTGCTTTGGGTGGTCGTGAGATACTACGGCAAGGAGAGCAGGATCGCCTAGCCCGCGAGATCGGCGGCCAGCTTCACGGCCCCCCAAACCGGGTCCACGCGTTTCTCCCTCAGCTCAACGGCCGGGAACTCTCGTACGAACAGCAACTCGAGAGCCCTCCTCACAGCCGATCCCTTCTCGAGGAGGCCTCCCGAGAGAGCGACCGGCACCTGACCGGGCCCCTCAAAATGCGACAGCAAGGCTCTCACATGGTGCGCGAGCGCGCGGGCAGTGGATCGCACGAGCCGGGAGGCCACCTCGTCCCCGGCGTCGGCCGCAGCACACACCTCCCGCGCAAGTCCGGCTATTTGCTCTCGCCCTGCCGACTGCGCCCACCCGACCAAAGCCTCCAGGTCGGGCAGGTCTAGCGTGGACAGCAGCCTCTTGCCCAAGGTCGTCGCCCGCTCCCGCCCGTCGGCGGCGCGCGTCGCGGCTCCCAGCCCGGCTCGTCCCAAAGCGTAGCCGCTCCCTTCGTCACCCGCCTGCCAACCCCAGCCGCCCACGCGACGGGTTTCGCCCGACTGGTCGCGCGCAAACGCTATCGAGCCCGATCCCGCGATGAGAACGATGCCCGCACCGGTCGAAAAAGCGTCTGCGAGCGCTATCTCGGCGTCGGTGGTTACGCGCACTTTGCGAACTCGCCCGAGCGACCTGACGAGCACATGCTGCAGCGCATCGCGCTCCTCCTCGCGCCCCGCGCCCGCCGCCCCCACGACCAGAGTCGCGGCAGCGAGATCCCGCTCAACTGAGGAGAGAAGCTCGCGAACCACGTCGCCGATCGCGCGCGCCGATTCATGAGCGCCACCGGGCCGGACGGCGCCCCGGGGGCCGAGGCGGCGCCCCAGAGGTTCGAGCAGAGAAGCGGCGGCCGCGGCCTCGGTATGCGACGCGCCGGCGTCGACACCCACGAGCACCCTCACGCGGCCGCCACCCTCCTTCGGAGCATACTTGATGCGAGACCTACGACCATCGTCACTATCGTGCCGAGCGGCACGTACCACGGCCACGCAAGCGCTCCAAACGGACCGGGCTTGACCAAGACAACTATGAGCATCAAGGTGCTCCCCGTGAGTATCGCCGCCACCGCATCGCGTTGCCTCGCTCGGGCGAAGCTGCCTCCCAGAATGTACGTACCAAGAAGAGCGCCGTAGGTGATCGAGGCGATCGAGAGAGCGAGTTCGACCGCCGGTTGATCGCTCGAGCCCAGGACGAAAGAGAGCGCTCCCAGGAGCAATACGAGAGCCCAGACCAGAGTGGCCCTGCGACCTACGCGGAGCAGTTGTCGCGGGTCCGCGTTGCCCGTGAGAGGCGCGTAGAAGTCATTGGTGGTTGCCGATGCCAGTGAGTTGAGAGACGAGCTCACCGTGCTCATCGCGGCCGCGAGAATGCCGGCCACGACGAGGCCCGAGATCCCGACCGGAAGATGCTCGACCACGAAGGCGGGGAACAGCGTGTCGGAGCGCACCATCCCGTCGTCCGCTCCCGCCGCCCAGAGGAAGGTTCCCACTAGCAGAAACACGGCGAACTGCACGATCACTACGGCACCCGAAGCTATCAGTGCCTTCTGAGCATCCCTCAGGGATCGCGTCGCGAGGAGGCGCTGTACGATCATGTGATCCGTGCCGTGTGATGCAGCTGAGAGCAGTGCACCGCCCACCAGGCCTCCCAGCAGCGTGTACGTCGTGGTGAGCGAGAGTCCCCAGTCCAGGGCGTGCAACTTGCGCGCCGCCATGGCATCGCCCACGGCGCCCCCGAGACCGCCGGCGAGCCCGAGTGCGACGACGATCGTCGTCACGGCGGCCAGCGTGTACAGCCCCATCTGCATCACGTCCACCCAGATCACGGCTCGGATGCCGCCCGCCCAGGTGTAGACCAGTGTGAAAACTGCCACGACGGTCGCGACGACGACGACCGTCGTCGGCTCCGACCACCCCGTGATGACCACGAGCGGAATGGCGGCGACGTACACCCGCACGCTGTCTCCCAGAGCCCGGATCACCATGAACACCGCGGAACCCAGTCGCCGCACGGCGGGACCGAATCTCTCCTCGAGGCGCTCGTAGGCGGTTTGCTGATCGCCCCTGAAGTAGCCGGGGAGGAGCCACAGCGCGACACCAATGCGTCCGAGCAGGTACCCCAGCGGCAGCTGGAGAAACGTCAGGTCGCCGCGTGCCGCGAGTCCGGGCACCGAGATCACGGTGAGCGCCGAGGTCTCGGTCGCCACGATGGACAGCATGACGGCCCACCAGGGAAGCTCGCGGCGACCCAGGAAATAGTCGCCCGCGTCCCGCTGGCGCTTGCCGAAATGAACGCCTATCAAGATGACGACGGCGAAGTACGCCGCCATCACCACCAGATCGACCGGGCTCATGGCTTAGGGGTGTCCCAACACGAAGGGCCCGCGAACGCCGCAGGCCCTTCGTGTGAGTTCCGAGGTGTCAAACGGTCAGGCGGTGAAGGAGCTTCCGCAACCGCACCCGCCCGTGGCGTTGGGGTTGTCGAAGGCGAATCCCGATCCTTCGAGACCCGTGACATAGTCGATCGTGGTGCCGTTCAGGTACTGCGCGCTGAAGGCGTCCACGAACACGCGCAGGCCCCCGACCTCGTTGATCACGTCGTCATCCAGGGGCTGATCTTCGATGTTGAGTCCATAGCGGAAGCCCGAACAGCCGCCGGGTAGCACCGCCACCCTGAGCCCCGCGCCCTCCTCCGCTATGCCTTCTTGCTCCATGAAACGCCGGATCTGCCGGACTGCGCTGTCGGTGAGCTTTATATCGACCGTGATCTCGGGTCGCGTGGTGGTCATTTGGAATCCTCCCGGGTGCGCCGCAAGTTAGGAAGTCCGGGAAAAAGTGTCAACAATGGAGCCCCGCCGCCCCTCCACCGCCCACGCTGTGCGCGGTGCGCTGTCCCTCATTGCCCGTGGGCTCACGTCCGGGCCGCGCCCTCGCACGCCGCGGCACTTCGCGGGCCACCCTGCTGCGTGCAAGCGGCATAACGTCTAGCCGAAGGCGTGCTCGGGCACGCCCGGCTGCTGCGCCCGGCTCTCCCTCGGCTCCCCTGCGCCCCCGGGCCCCGCGCCCCACGCCGCACCCCCTCCTCACGGCGGACGCCGCGGGAAGAGCGCGCTCACGACCGAGTCCGCCACCATGCCGCGCAAGCCCAGAAGGGCCCTGTTCTCGCGTGAGGGGTGCACGCGATTCGTGAGCAGGATAACGACCAACTCCCTTACCGGGTCGATCCAGATACTGGTTCCGGTGAATCCCGTGTGCCCGAAGCTCGCAGGTGAGAGCATGGACCCTGCCGAGCCGCCTCCCTCGGGGTTCGGGGTGTCCCATCCCAGCGCGCGTGTGGAGCCCTCTGGGCCCGGCTGCTTTCTGGTGAACATTCGCACGATCTTCGCGGGTAAGTACGGGCTCGTGCCGGGTGCCAGCCGCTCGTGGTACGCGTCGAGCAGCCAGAATGCGAAGCGGGCGAGGTCGGGTGCTGTGGAAAAGAGACCGGCATGCCCCGACACCCCACCCAAATGGGCTGCATTCTCATCATGCACCTCACCCCGGATCATCCGCCCGCGCCACGGATCCAACTCGGTGGGGGCGATCCTGGGCAAGAGCTCGGCGGGCGGGCGAAACCGTGTGTCGCGCATTCCGAGCGGCGCGAACAGACGGCTCTCCAGGAACCGGTCCAGCGACTCGCCAGCTACCGCCTCGACCACCTCGGTCAGCACTATCGCGCCAAGATCGGAATAGACGTATCGCGATCCGGGCGCCGACTGAAGCTCGGAGGTGTTCACCCTCTCCAATGCGGCCTCACGGTCGGCGGTCGAAAGATGTAGCGGCACCCAGGCCTCGAGCCCGGAGGTGTGCGTGAGCAGGTGGCGAACGGTGACCCGCTCTTTTCCCGGCCCCCTGAACGCGGGGAGGTATTCCTGCACCGGTCGATCCAGCTCCAACCGGCCCTCGGCGACCAGCATCATGGCCCCCGTCGTGAGGCCGATCACTTTTGTTAGACTCGCGAGGTCATAAATCGTGCTGTCGCTCACCGGCCGGGGGTCGTCGAGACCGTAGCGTCCTACGGCTGCTACGTGCGCTATGCTCCCGCGGTAGCCGACCAGCAGAACCCCGCCGGGGAACGCTCCTTCCTCGGCTTGGCGTGCGAGAAACTCGGTGAGGCCTCGCAGCCTGGCCGTGTCCGGCTGCTCCGGCTGTCGCTCGACCGCCCGCAGGTGGATGCCGTGCCCGATGGGGTACTCGGGTCCCAGTGAGATGGGGAGCCGCCCGCCGATGGGAGCGCGGCCCGCCAGCGCGTGAGCCACCGCTTGCTCGGTGATCCTGCTGTCGCTCCACGCTATCAGGTAGGCTCCCGAGAAGCCCGGCAGGGCATCCAGCAGGTAGGGGCTCCCGAGGGATGCCAGGACAGTGGGCCTGACCGTATCGGTGGCCAGAATCAATGCCGCGAGCGAGTCGGGAAGCGCCATGTCGCCTCTTCCCGATATTGCCCGGACGCTGACCGCAAAGGCAGTACGTGGGTTCGCAGCGATGACCGCGCGCGCCGAGTCATAGGATGCGGGTCCGGAGGCGGGATACAGCCGAAAGCTCGACACCGCTTCGCCGAGGCGTCTGAGCTCCAGCGTCAGGCGGTCTCCCAGGAACAGATTGCTCTCTTCTCCGTAGAGCACGAGTGCGGTGCGGGCGTGCTCGGTGCGAAACGTTTCCAGAGGGCCTTCCTGAACAAGGGTGATCGCCCGCTGTGCCATCTCGCGCGCTGCGGCCTGAAACTCGCGGCGCCCGACTATCAGGGGCAGGGAATCGGTCGAGACCGTGCG
>JBHIEQ010000227.1:0-5176 GCA_046760725.1 Gemmatimonadales bacterium | reverse complement strand
CGAGCCGCTGACGAATATTGGGGCGGCCCGAGTGAAGCGTGACGTCGGCGGGGCCAGTTACGTGGGCGCCATCCTCACGGACCGGAGGTCGCGCGATGCGTGGAACACCGCCGGCGGGTTCGACTTCTCATTCTGGCCCGCCCGATCAACCAATCTTCAGGGTTTCGCCACCCGCACCGCGGCTTCCGGCTCGGGCGGAGAAGCCACCGCGTATCGCCTGGGCATCGACTACAATCTCGACCGGGTCGGGTTCAGCTTGGGGCATCTCTTCATCGGTCCGGACGCAATGGCCGACTTGGGGTTCATCACGCGTACCGACATAAGGCGGAGCGACGCGTTCGGGAGGTTCACGCCGCGACCGAACGTTCTCGGGCTCCGCAAGATCGACCTGTTCGGTTTCGGGCAACTGATCACCCGCACCGACGGAGTCGTACAGGACTGGCAGCTCGGCCCCGCGTTCAGCCCGGAATGGGAGAGCGGGGATAACGTGACGATCTTCACGCTCCGTGGCTTCACCCGATTGGACGAGGGCTTCGCCATACGGGAAAGCGACGACCCTGATGTCGAGGTATTCGTACCGGCCGGCGACTACGGATGGTGGCAGGCGGGATGGTTCGCGAACACCAGCGGACACAGACCGCTCGTGCTCGGCTCCAACGCACTACTCCGGTGGACATACTCCGGGCACGTGCACAGCATTAGCGGTACGGCGTCGCTCAATCCGAACGCAAACGTCGCGCTCACGCTCGGGTACACTCGCAGTCTTGTGGCGGTTCCAGACGGCGGTTTCGGCGCCGACATCGGGTCGCTCCGAGTGTCGTACGCCGCCTCGACGCGCCTGGTGGCCAATGCGCTCGTGCAGTACAACAGTCTGGACGAGAGTTTTTCGGTCAACGCTCGCATCAACTTCATACATCGCCCGGGTAGCGATCTTTTCATCGTCTTCAACGAGCAGCGGGACTGGAACGGACGTTTCGGCGGCGAATCAGTATGGGGACTCGACAACCGGGGCGCCGTCCTGAAACTCACTTATCTCGCGAGAATCTGACCGGCCATGACATTCATCCAGTTCGACCTCGAGCGCTGGCAGTCGACGTGGGAGAACCGGGTTCGCCACAACATCTCCGAGAGCGGCGTACACCCTCTGTCGATCGCCGAATTACTGGAGCTCTCCGGTGGAAGCCTCGACGAGTTCGCGGCCCTCAGAATGGTTTACAACCAATCAGACGGCACCGAACAGCTCAAGGAGCGCATCGCGGGCCTCTACAGCGGCGCCACCGCCGACCAGGTAACCGTCACCGTAGGCAGCGCCGAGGCCAACTTCGTGCTCTGCTGGACCCTCATCGAGCCGGGTGACCGCGTCGTGATTCAGACGCCTGCCTATATGCAGAATTGGGGTCTGGCGCGGAACTTCAGCGCCGAGGTCGTAACCTTCGACCTGTTTCCGGAGCGGGGATGGGAGCCGGATCCGGCCGACATAGAAAGAGCGATCACACCCGAAACCAAGCTCGTGATCGTTACTGACCCAAACAACCCGACCGGTCACATTCTCTCGGACGAGGCTCGCACGACGATCATCGAGCGTTCCCGCGCCGCCGGGGCGTGGTTACTGGTGGACGAGGTGTACCAGGGGGCCGAGCTGAGCGGGAGCACGACGCCGTCCTTCTGGGGCTCCTACGAACGCGTGATCGTCGTGAACGGTCTCTCCAAGGCGTACGGACTGCCGGGCCTGCGCATCGGGTGGATAGTGGGGCCGCACGAATTGAAGCTCGGCGCGATGCAGCGGCACGATTACACCGTGATCGGCCCGAGCCCGGCTTCCGACTACCTGGCGAGACTGGCCCTCTCCGTCCGCGAGAAGATACTGGCGCGCACGCGCGGCATCCTCAACGAGAACTGGCCCCTGCTCGAAAGCTGGCTAGCCGGCTTCGGCGACCTCTTCGATTGGATCGCCCCGCAGTGCGGCGCGATCTGCACCGTGCGTTACCGGTCGGCGATGAGGGCGCTGGACTTGGTCGAACGGATTCGAGCCGAGTACGACATCCTACTGGTGCCGGGGGAGCATTTTCACTTGCCACAGCACCTGCGGCTCGGTTACGGAAACGAGCGCAGCGAGCTGGAGGCTGCGCTAGGTGACCTGAGGCAGGGGATCACGAACCTGCTGATGGACTGATCCCTACAGATTCTTCCTCAACCACTCCGTAAGGTACCCGTACAGATTCATCCTCGTCGTTCTACCGGCGATTGAGTGAGTCTTGTTAGGGTAGATTCGCATGTCGAACTGCTTGCCCGCCTCCTCCAGCGCATGGACGAGCCGCGTCGTATTCTGGGCATGCACGTTGTCGTCGCCCGAGCCGTGGACGACTAGCAAGTTACCCCGCAGGCGATCGACGTATGCGAGTGGCGCGCCCTTCTCATAGCCCTCCGGATTCTCCTCGGGGGTCAGCATATAGCGCTCGGTGTAGATCGTGTCGTACAGGCGCCAGTCGGTGACGGGCGCGACCGAGACGCCCGCCTTGAATACTCCGTCGCCCCGAAACAGCGACATCAGCGTCACGTAGCCACCGTAGCTCCATCCCCAAATACCGATACGATCGCCGTCCACGTAGGGCAGCGACGCGAAGTACCGCGCCGCCGCGATCTGGTCGTCGCTCTCCAGCTGCCCAAGGCGCCGATAGGTCATCTTCTTGAATTCGCGCCCCCGCGCACCTGTGCCGCGGTTGTCAACGCTGGCCACGAGATACCCTTCCTGCGCCAGCATCTGGTGCCATAGATAGCGGCTGCTACCCCACGAGTCTCTCACCGTCTGCGATCCCGGACCTCCATACACGTACACGAGGAGCGGATAACGCCGGGCTGGATCGAAGTCGCGGGGCTTGATGATGTAAGCGTTCAGCTCGAGACCGCCGCCCGCGGGAACCGTCATGAACTCGGGTGGGACCAGCCCCAGAGCGGTCACCTTCTCCCGGAGCTCCTCGTTGGCGGCCAGCACGCGGATCTCCCTGCCGTCTGCGTTCCTCAGCGTCTGGACGGGAGGCTCCCCTGCCGATGAATACGTGTCCACGAACATGGTGAACGTCGGATTGAAGCTCGCCGAGTGAGAGCCCCCCGGTCCCGAGATGCGTCTCAGGCCACGTCCATTCAAGCCGATGCGGTAGATCGGGCGCACGAGCGGCCCTTCGCCCGCACCCGTGAAATAGACCACGTCCTCGTCGTCGTCCACTCCGAAAACACCGAGAACGTCCCACGGCTCCTCCGTGACCTTATGCACCAACGTGCCGTCACGCTGGTACAGATAGAGCTGGGCGTACCCCTCCCGCTCGCTCATCCAGAGGAAGTGACGACCCCCGTCGAGCCAGGTCGGCTCTTCTGCATCGACCCAAGCAGAATCCCTGTCCGAAAACACGACTCGCGACGTACCCGTGGCGGCGTCGGCCAACATGAGATCGATGCGATTCTGATGCCTGTTGAGGCGGGTCAGCCATATCTCGTCGGGCGACCCGGCGAAGTCCATGTCGGCCACGTAAATGTCCTTCTCCCCACCGAGATCCACCCAGATCGTCTCGCCGGACTCGACCTCCACAACCCCGATCCCGACATCGGAGTTCTGCTCTCCGGCCTTGGGATACCTCACGGGCACGAGCTCCGGGTAAAGCGACAGCTCGTTGAGCAGATAGAAGGGCCTGATCACCGTCTGGTCGAACCGCCAGAAGGCCACGCGCTCTCCGTCGGGAGAAAACCGGAACGCGTCTCGCAGACCAAGCTCCTCCTCGTACACCCAGTCGGATGTCCCATTGATGACGTTCTCGTCACCGTCGAAGGTGAGCTGACGCTCCTCCCACGTGGCCAGATCGGTCACGTAGATGTTGTTCTCCCGCACGAACCCCACGTATCTCCCGTCCGGCGAGAACTTGGCGAACATCTGGTAGCCGGGCCGACTGCTCACGGGCCTGAGGGACCGTGCCTCCTGATCCCACACGTAGTACTCGCCCTTCGTGTTCTGGCGCCACACGCGAACTGAGTTGGTGAAGATCAGGAGCTTGGATCCGTCACGATCGGCCGATCGTCCCCCTGAGGTATGAGATCCCGACCCCGTACGAGCAGCTCCCGCTCACCGCTCTGTGCGTCCACACGGTAGAGGTCGCTCGCGCCGTCCTCCGTCCTCTCTATGGTCGTGAAGGCGCGCCCATCCGCCATCCAGCGCACCGACACGAGATCGCTCGAATACGTCCGCGATCCCCAGATCGACTCGACCGTGAGCTCCTGGGCCGCAAGGCATATAGGCACCAGCATTCCGAGCACGGCACCACTCAACGAGAGTCTTCGCACCACCGTCAGCTCACCCGCATCGAGAATACGCACAAATCCGAAGCTTGCGTCTCCACCTGCTCAGGGCTCTCCCCGACTCTTTCCGCCGAAACTCTTCACCGACTTGATCTCGGCCGCACGAACTGTGTCCTCTCCCTCTGAAAGGAGCCTATCGAGAACATCCGCGATCTCGACCTTCTTGCGAAGCCGAATGAGATATGCCAGAACGGTGGTCCCGTCGCGACCGGGGAAACTATCCACGCGCCGCCACCGCTTGGCGGTGTCGTCCAGGAGATCCTCGACGAACGATACCCCTTCCTCATCGTCCGCCACATATGCCAACAGCAAATGGCGGTAGTTCTTCGACGGCTCGAGCGCGTCGGCTTTCATGTACTGAGCCAGGCGATCCACCCGCTCCCCCACGACCTTCCGCTCGTCTTCAGTGAGCGGAGCGATGAGATCGCCCTCACCCATGGCGACGGCCGGTTCGTCGTCACCCGGCATGAGCGCCTCCGAGAGCAACGGCGGGCCGCGACGCCGCGAGGGAGCCGGCGACGACTCCCGGAGTTCCATTCTCCACGTCACCAGCGCCAGCACGCTGAAGAAAGCCGACAGCATCCCAGCCAGCATCCACGACTGCGCGCCGGAGGCGAGACCTATCCCGATCGCGACGAAAGCGAACACGGCGTCCCGTACGTCCTTGAACGTCGTGCGGAACCGCACTGCTGCCACGATGCCCGCAAGAGCGAACGCAAGGGCGAGATTGCGGAACACGACCAGGACGACGGCCGCCACAACGGTCGGGAGCAGTACGATCATCTGCACGAGAGAGCGGTCGTAGGTCTCGCCCCTCTTGGTCACGCGATAG
>JBHIEQ010000226.1:0-5183 GCA_046760725.1 Gemmatimonadales bacterium | reverse complement strand
GAGGTGCGGGTGTTCCTGGGTCAGTACTTCACAGCGGGGATCAAGGTGACCCTCAGGCCTCCCACCGGAGGGCGCGGTGCCCTGAGGGGGAGCGACCAGGTGATCGTAGAGGCCGAAGCGGGCGTCAAGTTCCGTCTGGGAGGCAGCCAATGAGACGGCTCTCCGTAGCGCTCGTTGCGCTCGTGGCCGTCGGGGCTGCGGCGGGGGCGAGTGACACGATGGCCCAGGCGGTACCCGAGGGCTCCCAGGCCGACCGTCTCGACAAGTCGCTGAGACGCTGGCCCACCATAGGCGTGGATCCCTTCCGTTACGTGTTCTGGCCCGGGTGGGGTTTGGCGTTCAATACCGGGGCGGCGGCGTGGAACAACTCACTGAATGCGGCGGACATCGGGGCGATCATTTTCCTGGCCGACTCGACCAAGAATCCCGACGGACTGCTTCCGACCGACGTGCTCAACATCTTTGGGCTGGTTCCTAAGGGAGAGGGCTTCGGGGGGCTCGCGAGCGCGGAGGGAGGAGCTTACCTGGGTGGCCCGTTCGGCTCCAGCTTCTCGCTCGGGTTCACTGGTCAGGGGAGGGCGTACGGAGCGGTTCTTGTGAATGACGGTGCGGTAGCATTGTTCCGCGACGGCACGGCCGCCGACTCGAGTTTCGATATCGGGGAGACGACGGGTGCCCTCCTCGCTACGGCCGAGGCGGGTGTCCACGCGCTCACCAACGTCGGACCTCTGGCCTCGATCGACGGGCCGCACTTCACGCTGGGTGTGGGTGCCCGTTTCATCCGGCCCGTGGCATATGCCAGGATGGAGGTGGACACCACGAGCCGGATCGAGGTGACGGGGTCGAGTATCGACGCCCGGATCGGGATGGAGGTGCTTCAGACGGTCGATCCGGCCGATCTGGGAATCGACACCTCGTTCGCGGTGGCGACCGGGGGATCGGGTATCGCAGCCGACATCGTGCTCCGGCTCGCGTGGCCCACCTCGGGCTTCGCCCTGGAGGCGATGTTCGCCAACCTGGGTTCGGTGTCGATCGAGAACGTGCAACGCCAGCTGCTCGACTTCAGCGTGAGCACGCGGATACTCAGCGACGTGGGCGATTCGGTCGATGCCGCGGAGTTCGAGACTCAGGCGATCGAAGCCGTAGAGGTAACACTCCCGAGGATCGTGCGGTTCAGCGCCAGCGGGTGGGCGAACCGGATACTGCAGCTCGACGCGGTGGCGACGCTCCCCGTGAGCGGCGACTTCGATACGCCGCTATTGATCGAGCTGGGTTCCACCTGGCGTCTCGCGAACGGACTGCCGCTCAGGGCGGGGATGCTGATGGGCGGCCGCCAAGGGCTGGGTTTCACCGGGAGCTTCGGCGTCGAGTCGAAGAACCTGTTGTTCCGGGTGACGGGAGCCTCCCCAGGCGGGCTGTTCCGCAACGCGAAGGGCGCGGGCGCGAGATTCGAGCTCGGGTTCTTCTTCTAGGAAGGCGCAGTGCGCAGGGGGTAGGGCGCGCTTATCGCGCTCGCGAGTGCCCTACCCTCTCACGCCGCGGTGCTTCCCCAGCGCGCTACCGGGTGCAAGTGGTGCGACGTTACACCGAAGGCGTGCTTGGGCACGGCACTCGCTTCGCGCCAATGAGCGCCGCAGCGCCTTTCCCTCTATCTTACACTCCATGACACGCAAGCGTCACAGGGAATCGCACGCCGAGCGGGCTCCGACTGAGTCCAAGAAAGAGTCGTTGGGCCGGAGGGCTTCGTCGGAGTCCACTAGGAAAACGCCGGGCCAGACCACCAGGGAGTGGATCAAGTCCATCCTCATCGCCCTGGTCATATGGTTCTTCCTGCGGTCGCTGTTGGTCGAGGCGTTCCGGATTCCCTCGGGCAGCATGGAGAACACGCTGCTGGTCGGTGACTTCCTGTTCGTCAACAAGGCGCTCTACGGAGCGGAGATCCCCGTCGTGGGTACCCGGCTGCCGGCGTTCAGGGATCCCAAACGGTTCGACATCGTGGTGTTCAACTCCCCCATTCAGAAGGGGATCAGCGTGGTCAAGCGCGTCGTCGGCATGCCGGGCGACACGGTGGCCATGGAGGGGAACGTGCTGTACCTGAACGGCAACCCGCTCGACGAGCCGTACGCACTGCGCACCGATCCCTTGAACGACCCCGAGGATCCCAGGATGCGGCAGGCCCAGCTCCCCTACCTCGTGCTGCGCGACCGGCGGACCTACCGTCCGACGCTCAAGAACTGGGGCCCCCTGGTCGTGCCACCGGACTCGTTTTGGGTGATGGGCGACAACCGCGACAATTCGCTCGACTCGCGGTACTGGGGGATGCTCGGGAGGGACCGGATAAAGGGCCGGCCGCTCTTCATCTACTATAGCTTCGACAAGAACGGCGTCCTGCCGCTGCCGTTCTTGACCGCGGTACGCTGGGCCCGGCTGTTCAGCACGCCGGAGTAAGCAGAGCTAGTTCGACAAGCGGCACAGGGCGCACCTGGCGCCGGACTTCCCCCTACGGGGCCCGAAGGGGATCCGAGAACAAGCATTGACCAGAGAGGGTTGCTTGCTTAATAATCCTTTGTAGATGCCCTGCCTCCAAAAGATCAATCAGTGGTCCCGGTGACCGGGCTTGACGGGATCGATGTCCGGCTTTTGCGGCTTCTCGAGGCTGATGCACGGCTCACGTACGAGGAGTTGGGGGAGGCTGTGGCATTGAGCGGTCCCGCGGCGTATCAGCGGGTCAAGAAGCTCGAGCGGGAAGGCTTCATCAGGGGGTACCATGCCAGGCTCGATCGCGAGCGGCTCGGTGAGGAGTTCCTGGTGTTCGTGCGGGCCGTGCCCGGGCCCGACGCGCAGCTCGAGCGCCTGCTCGATCAGTGGAAGACGGCGCCCGCCGTACTCGAGTGCCACAGCCTCGCGGCGGACGGAGGGTTTCTGCTCAGGCTCGGGCTGAAGAGCCTGAGGGAGCTCACGGCGCACCTCGACCGGGCGAGGGCGCTCGGTTGTAGGGTTGCGGCCGACCTGGTAGTGAGTCGCGTTATCGAAAGGAGCTAGCTAGCCCCTAGACCGTGAGCTCATTGTAGGACGGCTGGGTTACGTTAGCCGGCACGTACGCCGCCTGGCGGCCGCACTTCGTGCAGCGCAATGTCACCTGGCGGTGCGAGTTCCAGCGCGATTTGGGCAGCCGCCGCTTGGGGCTCCGGTCGATGCGTCTGTTGCCGCACGAGGGGCACACCAACTGCTCGCGATCCCGGTCGGCCAGGATGAGCTGAAGCGCCTCAGCCGCCCGGTACTCCTTGATGCCACGCCGTCCCACGGTCCCTTACTCCGGCTTTCGGGGGGCCGGTAATCTATCCCAGGATCCCCCGCTCTTCAAATCCCGGTCTTGACAGCCCCGTAGCGCAGGTTATCTCCCCCACAGTTTCTCAACTTTGCGGAGCCTGGAACGCGATGTCTGCTCTCGAGGGACCCGGAAACGGCTACGTGCCCGTGGCGGATCTCGCCATCGACTCGGTGACGCCCAGTCCGTCGGGTTTCGTGCTGAGGGGAAGGGGCGATGACAGGGCGGAATACCAGCTCGACATGCATCTGGACCTGCCTGTGGATCGCAGGACGCGCGCGGTGCTGGGGGAGTTGCTGTCGCAGTCGGAGTGGCGCGTGTGGCGCAAGGCTCCCGAGCCCTTCCGTCCCGGAGCCCCGGTTCGCAGCAAGAAACCGGTGAGCTAATTGCTCGGGAAAGCCGCTGCTCGACGCCATAAGTTCCTACAATACAAGCACTTATGGTGACGGGACCTGCCCTAGCCCCCGCTTGACGGAACCCCCCCCACCGGCTAGGTTGGCGGCTCCAACTGAGGCCACATAGAGAAGGACCTGCCCATGGCGCCCGAGCTCGGCGGCTCGCAAATCTCTCAGCTCCTGGAGTCGGTCCCGGGGATCGCAAGCGTGCTCCGCAGTCCGGTTGCAGACGCGCTCGTGAGCATGATCCGCGCAGGGGCGGGTCTGGAGAGGTTCAGCCTGCGGGATGCCGACGAGCTGGTGCAGTACTCGGTGCGGCGCGGGTTGATCAGCGCTCATGAGGGCGAGCGGCTTCTGGCCGAGGTGACCGTGGCGGCGGGTAGGCGGCGAGGGCGTAAGGAGGGGGGCCGCGCGGCGCGGGGCGGGCGGGGCGGAGATGGAGGCCGGGCTCGGAAGCGTGCAAAGCCCGCAAAGAAGCCGGCGACGGCTGCCCGCAAGAAGCGCTCGCCGTCCAAACCGGCGGCGAGAAAGAAGGCCAAGGGAAGGTCGCCTCGCCGAGCGGTGAAGAAGCGGGTGAAGCGCCGATAGGTGTTCTTGGGGAGCGCGCAGCGTCACATGCGACACATCATGCCTGAGCCCGCTTACCGGTTCGCCGAAGCGCTCGGGCAGCTTCTGGCCTGCCCCACGGCGCGGGCGTTCGAGTCCCGCTGGGAGGCGTCGCGTGTGGAGAGGGTGGCGTGGGACGCGTTGGGTCGCGCGTGGGAGCGGGACGAGAGGGCCTGGGAGTCGGTCCTCAGCGAGGCCGACGGGCTTCTGCTGAGACTGCTGGATCGTGTACCCGCAATAGTGAGTGGGGGAGGCGCGGTCGCGGCGCGGGTGCGCACGTTCCGCCTCGCGCAGCTCGAGCGCATGCAGCACGCGACGGCGGCGGCCCTGGTGGCGCAGCGGTACGGTTCGGCCGGTCTGCACACCGTTCTCGAGGACGAGGCGGCACCCCTCGCGCGTCGCTACTTCGCCTTTCTGGCCCTGGCCGAGCGGCACGAGCGTCGCGAGTGGGGCCTGTTCGCCAGGTACCTGACACCCAGGGCTCACCACGCGTTCGTCGGTACTGCCGCGGAGGCGGCGCGCTTCTATCCGGAGCGCGGGGCGGCGGGCCTGCTGATGAACCTCTTCGATGCGGTTCGCGGGGATCTCCACCTCCGCGCCTTTCTCAGCCCGCGGATCCTGGGCTCGTTGTACGTATTGCGCGACAGTGCGGCTGTGCCGTTTCTGCGCGGACTGCTCACCGGAGGTCACACGCACGGGGATCCCGAGCGCTGCGAGGTGATGCGCGCGTTGGTCACGGTGCGCGTGCTCACGGGGCGGCTCGAGCCGAGTGTCAAGTACGCGGATCCGAGCGCAGCCCAGGTCCGCCGCGCTGCGGATCAGGCCGAGGAGATCTACAGGAAGCGCAGGGCGGT
>JBHIEQ010000225.1:0-5195 GCA_046760725.1 Gemmatimonadales bacterium | reverse complement strand
AGAGGCAGCGTCGAGTCCGCCGGTTCGTCAGTGTCCGGAGGGGCTCACCGCCGCCCCGGCCGCTTCTGGGCGCCGTGGCCGCTCCTGCCGCACACCAACTTAACCCCGAACGGCTTGCGGGTCATTCCCGAGTCCGGCTTAATATCCGGTGCGATGCCCCGTCTCACCGAGTGTGGCCATGTCCGGGCCTGAGCCGGCTACCGCGCCTTCCGATCGCGAGCTCATCGCGCGGTGGCGCGATGGGGACGAGCGGGCGGCGGCGGAACTGGTTCGCCGACACACGCCGGCCGTGGCCCGCTTCCTGGCGGCGCAGGGAGCCCGTCAGGACCTGGACGACCTCGTACAGGAGACGTTTTTCAGGGCGTTTCGCAGGATCGACAGTTTCCGCGAGCGGGCGAGCTTCCGCACGTGGGTGATGGCGATAGGGTCGAACGCGCTAAGGGACCTGGGGCGGCGGCGGCGACGCAACGTATTGCCGCTGGACGATCGCGAGATCCCGGACGTGCGTGGCGACCCGCATGCGGCGATGCTGGAGGGCGATCTGCTGGGCCGCCTGGAAGGGGCGGTGCGCGAGCTACCGCCCATGCAGCGCAACGTCTTTCTCATGCGCGCGCAGCAGGGCGCCGAGTACGGCGAGATTGCCGAAGCGTTGGGGACGAGTGTTGGGGCCGCACGGGTGCATTATCACCATGCGGTGAATCGGCTCAAGGAGGCGCTTACTGAGGAGTGAACGGGCGCAGGGCGCGGGACGACGGGGCGGAGGGCACGGCGGCGTGTTATGAGGTTACAGCGTGCAGCGTACTGCGCACCGCATATTGCGGAGACAATACTGCGCACTCGGGACTGGAGACCATGGACGAGCAGAGACTCGAGCATCTAGCCAGGAATCTTGGTCGGCGCGCGGCGGCGCGGGTGGATCCCGACACCACCGCGAGCGCCGTCGTGAGGCGCCTGCGCGCGGCTCCGGCGCGGCGCGTATGGTGGCGAATGCCCGTTCTTCAGGCAGCGGCGGTGATCGTGCTTCTCGCGGGCGGAGGATTGCTGTTGGCCAGAGGTGGGCTGTGGCGCGGGGTGAACGGCGAGATGGCGCTACCGTTGCCGGCCGAGCTCAGTGGGTTGGAGTCGGACGAGCTGGTCGAGGTGCTTGACTCTCTCCAGATCGAGGCACCGATTGTTGAGCTGTTGCCCGTCAGTCTCGCGGACCTGGACGAGGGGCAGCTTGAGGAATTGCTACAGGCGATGGAGGGGTAATGCGAGCGTTAGAGAGGCGTATGATTGGATCAGGATTGATCGCGGTGGGTCTCGCAGTGATCGTGTGCTCGCCACTTTGGGGTCAGGAGCCGATCGAGCGGCGGCGGCAGCTTCAGCAGCAGGTCATGCAGCGGTTTGCGGAGAACGTGCGCAACCAGGCTCGCCTCTCTGATGAGCATTTCGAACGCTTGCGACAGGTGATGCGGCGCTCCTTCGAGGCCCGGAACGAGTTGCAGGAGCGCGAGATGCAGGTCTGGACGGCGCTCGAGGGGCAGATGCGGCCGGGGGTGGCGGCGGATGAAGACAGTCTCTCAGTGCTGCTGGACGCGCTCGTCGAGGTCCAGGCCGCGCGCGTCGAGCAGGCCCGCCGCGAGCAGGCGGCCTATGCCGAGTTTCTAACCCCCGTACAGCGCGCTCAGGTGACGCTCTCCTGGCGGCGGCTCCAGATGCAGATCGAGCGGCTGGGGCGGATGGGGCCGATGCGAAGGAGGCCGTGACGCAGATGGGAAGGTAGCGAGAGGTATCGGGGCGGCCGGAGCACACCGCGGCATGGCCCTCGTTACTGAATACGTCGCTCGACCCTCGTCCGCAGTACGGCCACAGTAGAACCTCTCTCTACGCCACGAAGTTCTAGCATTGCCTCCGCTGCGTCGAGCAAACCGAGTAGAACCTCCGGGTCACCGCCTGCATCGAGATCCCGCAAAAGGGCTTCACCTGTCTGGATCGGATCGCGGATTATCGACTGGACAATGGCCGTCGCGGCGTCTTCCAGGGTTGCGCGTGGCTTCGCTCGGCGCTCGACTGTTGGACGTTTCACACCTCCAACACTCGACTTGCGCGTCCGTTCAGCCTCGGCCAACGAGAACCCGATCGTCATGGCGCGGCCCACATCGGCGACACCCGTGGGAGATTCTGTGCTGTGCCGGTACGGCGTGCTCGCGATGACGCCGCGGACGGCATCGACAAGTTCCTCCATCTCGACTGGTTTGTCGAGTACAGCACACTTGTTGCGGGCAAGGAACTGCCGAGCCGAAGGTTCGCCACCCGACCCGGTCAAGAAGACTACGCGACGGGCCAGCTCAGGGCGGCTTTGACACAGCGCCTCGAACAGCTGCATCCCATCCATGACGGGCATGTTCATATC
Source organism: Gemmatimonadales bacterium (assembly GCA_046760725.1). Taxonomy (GTDB): domain Bacteria; phylum Gemmatimonadota; class Gemmatimonadetes; order Gemmatimonadales; family GWC2-71-9; genus JBHIEQ01. The sequence goes on along the minus strand of JBHIEQ010000225.1, from coordinate 2,800 downwards.
GCTGACCACTGCTTGGAAGTCCCGCTTTGGGAGCTTGGCAAGGGCGTCCTGCCCGTGCTCGGCCGTCACGACCGTGAAGCCGGCTTGCTGCAGGATCTTGGAGATGGCTTTGCGGACGGCGCCGTCGTCGTCCACGACCAGCACTGTGCTCACAGTCGGGGGCGCATCCGAACCTGGTAGTCAGTGCACAATATTGTAGCCTGGTCCGCGTTACCGCTAGTGCCACTTCGGAAACGGCTGTGGGCCACCCGGCGCGACGTGCACCGCACGAGAGTGTGGCGAGCGAACGGGAGCGGGAGACGTTCCCCGGGCTCCACTGGTGCCCGGGCGAGTCGCGGAGCTTCCGGAATGGCCCAAGGAAGGCGGCTCTTAGCCGGGCCGGCAAACAGGCTGGGGCACCGGAGGTCTAGGGAAGTCTCCGGCGTTCAACTACATTGAGCGAACACGCCCGAGTGGTGGAACTGGTAGACGCGCGGGACTCAAAATCCCGTGGGGGCAACCCCGTGTGGGTTCGAATCCCACCTCGGGCACTGAGAAGGGACGCCGTCGAAGTGCAGGCCTGGTTCCTGTGCTTACCAGTGGTGTCCCTCCAGATACTTCACTGTCACTTCCCTCGCATCGCCTGCGAGCGCCACCAGCGTGTCACCTCCCCAAGGCCATCGGACCCGCACCCCCGTTGAGCGAGCGGCTCCTCCGAGCACCTGCACAGCACCGTCCATGGACCAATAGCCTGAGCCCGCATGAAGCTCCCGAACCGGGCCGAGACTGTCACCGTAGGCCAAGCGGATATGCGCGCCCACGCCGTACCTGTTCTCCCTCGGGCCGACGAGGCGCACGCGCACACCAGGCTCCGCCCCGACATTCCGGTAAAGCTTCGTCGCGGATCCGTTCTGAGTGACCGCGAGATCCACCCGGCCGTCGCCGTCGTAGTCGGCGGCCGCGGCACCCCGCTGCTCGCCGTACACGGTGATACCCGAGACGCGGCCCGGTACCGGCGTCAGCCGACCGGTGCCATCTCCCCGAAGCCACAACCCGCGTCCGGCGTCGTAGCGCGGTGTGTTCCAGTCGGTCGGAAAGAAGTTCTGCGCCAGGAATACGTCCTCGTGACCGTCACCGTCCAGATCTTGCACCACGATCCCGAACGCCGGTGCGAGCTGCGCCACGCCGGGCAGGGGCAAGGGGTCGAAGTGGCTCCCTCCACGATTGAGGAAGGCGAAATGCTCGACGGTCGTGATCTCGAGCCGCCGGGCCCGGCCCGACGCTTGACCGAGAACGTCCCCTATCGTCGCCGTGGCGTAGGTGGCGGCGTCGCGGACGTGCCGGCGCGTATAGGGGAGAGAGCGCCAGAGATGGAGATGGCTCTCGAGCAGGGGAGTCAGCCCGTCGATTGCCCCATCGTATTGCGTCTCCAACAGATCCACGGTGCCGTCGGCGTCGAAATCGCCGAAGTACATCCACATTGGGTCCTCGGCGCTCACCCGATACTTGGTGTTCCGTCCCCAGCTGGTCGCCAGAAGGTCCAAGCGACCATCCCCGTCGAGGTCACCCGCGGCCACGCCGTTCCACCGACTGTGCGAATCCCCCAACCCGACCTCGTTGGTGACGTCGGTGAAGCGCCCTTCGCGGTTGCGCAGCACCGTGAGCGGTCCCCAGTCGACGGCCAGGACGAGATCGGGGTCCCCGTCCTGGTCGAAATCGGTGAAGACGGCAGCCGACACCATGCCGAGCCGCGAGAGTACGGCCACGCTTGCGGTATCACGCACGAACCCCACACCCTCGTTGCGCCACAGCTCCGACCGGGTGCCGAGAGGATAGCTTCCCGGGACCACCCGCCCGCCTACGAACAGGTCCAGGTCCCGGTCGCCGTCGATGTCCGCTAGGGCAAGCGGGCCGATGCTGCCCGGCAAGGCGGGAACCAGTGGTGTCGCTGCTCCGCCTTGGGGACTCACGCGCACCACGGCGGGAAGCTGCCGGGCCCGTTCCGGGGACGGCTCTTCGTAGCTGGCCTGGCCGACCAACAGATCGACCCCGTTCCCTTTGTGGGGAAGGGGAAGCACGCTCGTTTGGTCGTGTTCGGCGACGAGGAGGTCCACGCGGGTGAATCGATCCCCGCCATTGCGGTAGTAGGCGAGGCGACCCCCGCTCCCCGAGGGAACGAGAAGATCCTCGCGGCCGTCCCCGTCCACGTCCGACCAGGTGATCCCGGGTCCGAGCTGGCTCAGCTTGTTGGGGAGCAGCCGCTGCCGGCGGTAATCGTTGAACTGCGAGTCGCGGTGGACGTGCGCCAAAAGCGGCGTCACGTCGGAAAAGTGCCGGCGCAGCGGGGATAGATCTGCGCCGGCTCGCGCCGCGCCGGCCGGAGGCTCCCGGATCTCAACCAGTCGATTGGGCCTCACGTCCTCGATCACGCTCCGGGTGCCGCTCGGCCAGTCGATCACGACTGTGACAGCGTTCGCCGACCCAGTCGCGAAGCTGTAGATGGGGTCGCTACCCGAGGCATAGAGACCACCCACCGTGACTTCCTTGAGCTGCTCTGCAACGGGGCCGCCGCGCACTCTTATTTTGGCGCCGACGGCCTGGGTGTTGGGCGCCCGCCCGACCAGCCGTACGGCGAGGCGCGGTGCCGCGGCGTCGTTTCGATACAGGGCCGCGGGGGCGTTGAGCCGATTGACAACCACGTCGAGATCTCCGTCGCCGTCCAGGTCCGCGAGCGCGAGCCCATGCGAGATGTCGGGCTCGACGCCGAACCCCCACTCCTCGCTCATGTCCTCGAACGTGGAGTCCCCGCGGTTGCGGAACG
>JBHIEQ010000224.1:0-5219 GCA_046760725.1 Gemmatimonadales bacterium | reverse complement strand
GTCCTGTCGGTCGCGCACCCAGTTCACCCACGTGATCTCGCGCCGGAAGTGGTCGAAGTCGCAGTTCGGAGCGTTGCAGTCCAGGAAGACCTTGAGCGCCAGAGTCGTGTCGATTTGCGGCTCCTGCGCTGCCAGCATGGGCGCCGCGGAGACGAGAGTTCCAATGAGCAGCGTGTAGAACAGTCGCGGTGACACTCGGATTCTCCTTGTGCGTGCGTTGGGATAGAGCGTCGTCCGGAACCGCACCGCCGGCAGCGGCACGGCGGCACCAAGGCTGCGCTAGCAGCCGTACTTGGCGTTGGTACCCGTTATACGCTGCCGACCCTCGGTGCGTTGACGGCCTGCGGCGGGGCCTTCCTCGCTCGAGAACGTGGAGCCATTATTGTCTCGGTCGAAGTCCTTGAGAGAATCGGGCAATCACACCCACCCGACAGATCGAATCGGATATCAAGATGTCTCGACTCAAGAACGGTCTCCTATGTCTGATTCTGGCAACCGGGCCGCTTCACGCTCAGGGTATCCCCGATCCGAGCGAGCACTTCGGCTTCGAGATCGGCGCGGATCGCAAGCTGGCAGACTGGAGGCAGCTCACCGCTTGGTACGAGTTGGGGGGGGCGTGGGGCCAGCTCTGGGCCTGGTTGGTGTGGGTGGCGAGCGCGCGCCCCCGCGTAACTCTCGACACTCTGGGTTCCACCACACTCGGCAATCCGTTCGTGATGCTGACAGTCACGAGCGCCGCTAATCACTCACGGCTGGATGACCTGCGCGGGATTCAGCTCAAACTCGCCGACCCGCGAACTGTGGACGGCCCGGAGGAGCTGGAGCGGCTCTTGGACCAGGGAAGGACGGTCGTACTGATCACGCACGGTATCCACGCGACCGAGGTGGGCGGTCCCCAGATGGCGGCCCGAATGCTGTACCGGCTCGCTACCCCGAGCGAAACAAAGGTCAGGGAGATTCTCGACAACGTGATCCTGCTCGACATCCCGTCGCTCAACCCGGACGGGCTCGAGATGGTTGTCGAGTGGTACCGCAAGTGGGTCGGAACGGAATACGAGGCGGCTCCACTCCCCAAGCTCTACCACTACTACGTCGGTCACGACAACAACCGCGACTGGTACGCTTTTACACAGATCGAGACGGAGCTCACGGTGTCGAAGGCCCACAACGCCTGGCACCCGCAGATCGTTCACGACATCCACCAGATGGGGAGCACGGGACCCCGCATATTCTTCCCGCCCTTCATCGACCCCTGGGAGCCGAATATCGACCCGCTCCTGACCGCGGCTGTGAACCAGCTGGGGGCCTACATGGCGGCCGAGGTCTTGGCACAGGGGAAAGAGGGCGTCGCCATTCACGCGATCTACGATGCCTTCACGCCGGCACGCGCGTACCAACACTACCACGGCGGAGCCCGCATCCTGAGCGAGACGGCGTCCGCCCGGCTCGCGTCGCCTATCACGATACCGCGAGAGCAACTCACCTCGCGGCGAGGAGCCAACGCCCAATCGCGCTCGTGGAACTTTCCCGATCCGTGGGAAGGCGGTGAATGGCACCTATCGGACATCGTCGATTACATGGAAGCGGGAGCCATAGCGCTCCTCGCCAACGCGGCGAAGAACCGCCGCTACTGGCTGGAAAACTTCTACCGGATCAACCTGAAGGCCGTGAACCGCTGGCCCGAGTGGCCCGCCGCCTGGATCCTCCGAACTAAGGACGAGTCGGACGTTGGCCTCCAAGCCGCGCTCAGGATCCTGACTCTGGGTGACGTAGAAGTTCACCGCGCGATGAGTGAGTTCTCGGCGGACGGCGAGACGTTCCCCGCGGGAACGTACATCATACCGCTCAACCAGCCATATGCATCGTTCGCCCACACGCTCCTGTCGCGGCAGGAATACCCCGATCTGAGGATCTACCCCGGCGGTCCCCCACAGCCACCATACGACGTCGTGGCTCACACGCTTCCCCTGCTCATGGGAGTGGAGGCCGTGGCGGTCGAGGAGATGGGCGACGTCGCTCTGTCGGCCCCGATTGGGGTACCGGAGGTGCGCTACACCGCTCCACCCGGCCTAGCGGGGGCCGGCGCACCCCGGATCGCACTCTACAAATCGTGGCGCGAGCCAATGCCGGAAGGATGGACGCGCTGGGTATTGGATCGACACCGGATACCCTACGACACATTGCACGATTCGGACATACGGGATGGCGCGCTGGGCCGGTACGACGTAGTGCTCTTCGAGGATCAGCCGGCACAGCAGATCACCGAGGGCTGGCCCGCGAACGTGATGCCCGCCGAATACTCCGGAGGCCTGGGCACCGAGGGCGTCGCGGCACTCAGGCAGTTCGTCGAAGGGGGCGGCAGGATGGTGGCGATCGGGCGCGCCACCGACTTCGCGATCGAGGCATTCGAGCTTGGTCTCGAGAGCTCGGTAGCCGGCCTAGAGTCTGGGGAGTTCTACATCCCCGGGTCTATCCTGAGGCTCGAGCTGGAACCCAATAATCAGCTGACAGAGGGGCTTCCCTCCGAGACGGTCGCCTGGTTCTGGAGCGGGAGCCGCGCGTTCGAGGTAGAGGGTGAGGGCATCGCTGTGGTCGCGCGGTACGGAGCCGGCAATCCGCTGCTCTCGGGTTGGCTTCTGGGAGCGGAGCACGTGGCGGGCAAACCCGCGATCGTCGAGGCAGAGGTGGGTCGCGGCTCGGTGATCCTCTTCGGCTTTCCCCCTAACTACAGGGGCCAGACGATCGCCACCTGGCCGCTCTTGTTCAATGCGCTGAAGTGAGGGCGGCGGCCGCTGGGGTCAGGCAACCAGCCGCGATAAGAGCCGGAGCCAGGACTTCACCTGAGCGAACAGCAGGAACTCGTCGCGCACACGGCGTTGGCCGGCGCGTCCCCATCGTTCGCGCGACGATCCGTCAGCGAGCATGGCGTTCATCGCGTCGGCCAGCGCCCGCGTATCGGTGGGATCGTCGACCACGCGGCCGTGCTCTCCGTCCACGACCTGCTGCCTAGGACCGCACGCCTGGGAGTTGGTGAGAATCGGCAGCCGCTTCCACATGGCCTCGGTCACCGTGAGCCCGAATCCTTCCCTCAGTGAGTTCTGTACCACGATGGTGGACGCCCGTTGTAGAGCGTTCGTCATGAGCGCGTTGCGGCGCACCGATGCAATGGGCAGGCTGAGGACCACGACATCTCGTTGGATCACCCTCTCTAGCGCGCGGTATGCGCTGCGTAGCTCGTTCAGTATGTCCTTGGCCTCGGGGTCGTCCTGGATAGCCCCCGCGTCGGGGCCGGCGAGCACGAGGCGCACCAGCTCCAATCGCCTGCGATGGTGCGGCTGGGCGGCACACCCACCGTTGGCGGCGGTTCGCTTCAGCTCCGCGAAGGCGTGCAGCAGCGGCAGGAAGCCTTTGAGAACATCCCAACGAGATATCTGCGTCACGATTGGCCTCGTGAGGAGCCCAATGTCCTCCCCCTGGTCCGCCTCGACGAAGCTACCGTCGGGCTGAAGCCGCTCGGCGGTTGCCTCGTACCGGCCGGTTATCAGCGGACCGGAGCCGTTGGCCAAGCCCGAGTTGGTCAGGACACCGACGAGCTTGTGCAGGTGCAGTTCGCGGTTCTTGTCGCTAACAGGGTTGATGGCGGGCCGGATGATGGTCGATCGGCCGCGGAAGGACGGCGGAACGTACTCAATGGCCGAGAAGACGCCGTGGTCGTATGCCCCGGCAAAGGGGGCGAGGAACTCCCATGCGGCGCGCGTTGCGGGCGTCTGCTCGTCCAACCCTATGTGGCAGCACCACACCGCCCGAATGCTCGCCTGTTCCTTGAGTATCGAGGCCAACGGCATGGGCTGGGGGTCGTGCACCACCAGGAGGTCGCCCGGTCGGATGCGTGCGGCGAGGAAGGGCGCGTTACGCCGGTTCACGCCCTCGTGGAGCTCCCGATCACTCGGTGCCAGATCAGCGACACCGTGGCCGTGGATGAGGTTGTGAAGATGCTTCGTGAGCCGAAAGAAACGAGTGTCCTCGCTGTCAATCACGACCCACTCGGTCTGGACTCCCAGCTCGCGTAGCAGTGCAACCTGGTGCGGCATCATCTCGGCGATCCCGCCGCCTTTGGCGGTGGAGTTGACCATCCACACCGTGCGGCCCGCGAGTCGCCTGACCGGATCCTCCGCCCATGCGACGAGGTCCTCCACGGACGACGCGAGGTGGGCGTGCGACCGGAAGTCCTCTAACGATGTGGGTTCACGAAGCTCTACGAGCGCAGGCAGGGCTGCTCCTCGCCTGAACAGTGTGGTCCGCTGGCGGTCGATGACCGGCGATTAGCGGGCCAAGATAAGACGCTCGGGTCCCGCGCACCATCCCCCGCCGGCCCCCCGCTCTCGCCACGTTCAGAAGAGCTTGCCCGCCAGTGTGGGCTCCTTATCGGTGCGGGTACCGATCTTGATGTGACTGGAGAGCCGTGCCGTCCCCTCTGCATGAAGCGTCTCGTGTACCCTAACGATCGCGGCAAAGATGTCGTGCAGTTCTCCCTCGACATTCGTGCCGTTGGCATGTAACTGGGCGTTGAGCCCGGCCTGTTGCAGCAGTTCGTGGGCTCGTTTGACTTCCTTTCGGACCGACACGCCCGAGCCGATGGGGATGACCTGGATCTCTGCGACGGCTTTCATGGCACCGACCTTTCCTTATCTTCCCACATTGCGCACTCTTGAATCCTCGACGAGGCGTCTTTCCGGGGGCCGGGACCGCTTCGACGGGCTGGGGCATAACACCCACCGGCTGGGCCCCAGTTCTGCGCCATATCACCCACCTAACAGGGGCCCTCCGGCAGTTGAGGCGGTTTAAGATCTTATGTCACAGGCATTTGTGCAATCGCTGCGTTTCGGGCACGGGAGGTGCTCGTAGCGGGGTCGGTCTCGGAGCCAGAGCCCGGGCCCCGAAGGGGTCCGGCGCGGCCATATAGTGAATCGCAATGAGGGAGAACTTCAGAATGCTCAGACCAATCGCGGCCGCCGCCGCTGTGTTCGCGTTGACGGCCTGTGATGATAATCCTACCGCTCTCAGCGATCTCAATCCGGAGGTGGAGTTCGAGATCACGGGAGACCGTGTGGAGACTTTCGACCAGGTTGACGTTCATGTGCACGTGGCAGCTAACGGCGCGCCCATGATGATGCAGCAGGCGCAGCTCGAGGTAACACATGCCAATGACGCCGATCGTG
>JBHIEQ010000223.1:0-5220 GCA_046760725.1 Gemmatimonadales bacterium | reverse complement strand
TAGGCTGCACTCCCGTGAGACCGGGCACTCCCACGGAGTCGCTGAAGCCGTCGAACCGCATCACGCCATAGCTCGCTACATCGCCTCCCGGACCCACTAGCTGCATCGCGCTCGCCTCGTGCCCGGCCACGTAACCGCGGTATGTCGTGTCGGCGACCACCACGTCTGAGAATAGACTGTCCACGACCTCCAGCTCGCGGGGCGGGCAGAACTCGGGACACGCCCCCGGCGCAGACACGATGTCTTCACACCCGCCGAGCGCCATGCCCGCGCTCAGGAGCAGCGCAACGCCCGCGACGAGCTCGCTATGTCGGCCATTCGGTACAGTCACTCTTTCTGATACCTCCGGGGCAACCGCGCACCCAAGCGGGCCAGCACTTCGTAAGAGATTGTGCCGGACCACCGGGCGAACTCATCGATACCGATCGTCCCCGATCCGTCGCTCCCGATCAGCGTCGCCACATCCCCAACGGCAACCTGGTCGCCGTCTTCCAGCGCGACCATCACGAAGTCCATCGTAACCTTTCCCACCAGCGGTCGGCGTTTCCCCCCGAGCAGCACCTCCGCCTTTCCCTGCACCGCGCGTGCGATGCCGTCAGCATAGCCGATACCGAGTGTCGCCACCGTGGTGGGGCACGGAGCGCGCCATTCACCGCCGTAGCTCACCGTGTCGCCTTCGCCCAGACGACGCAGGCTGACGACGCGAGCCTTGAGGCTCGCCGCAGGAAGCGGTGCCGGCAGGTCCGGGGCATGCATCCCCCCATAGAGGAAAATCCCCGGTCTCACAAGGTCCAACCTCTCGTCGAGGCGCCACGCGGCCGCGCTGTTTGCGGCGTGCACCAGAGCCGGTCGCTCTCCCAGCGCGCCGAGAGCCGTCTGGAACCGCGACCACTGCAACCCCACGGTATCGGGACCACGATCGGCACCATAGAAGTGTGTGAAAACACCCTCGAGTGACGGCCGCGCACAGCCCGCGAGCGCATCCGGATCATTCCACAACACGCCGCACCTTCCCATACCGGTATCTACCTCGAGATGGAACGGCATGTGCCACTCAGCTGCCACACCCGGATCATCGACCACTGCCCTGAGATCGTTCTCGGCATACACGTCGATCTCCCCGAGCCTCGCCGGCGTGAACACTACAATGGGTCGCTCGATCCCCTCACGCCGGAGCTCGATTCCCTCCTCGACGGAGGCAACTCCAAAGCCCCACGGATCCAGCGTCTCCAGGGCGCGCGACACGCGCACGGCGCCCAGGCCGTACGCATCCGCCTTGACCATGGGGAGAAGCGCCGCACCCTTGGCTACCTCCGCCACAGTGCGCGCGTTCTCGACGACGTTGTCGAGGTTGATATCGACCCACGCTCGGGCGGTGGGTTGTCGCGTTGACACGCTCACGAACGGAGGCGTATTGTAACCGACGCAATGACGCAAATGCAAGAACCATCGGCGCTTGGACGCATCGTCGAGCTGGTGCGCGAACTCAGGCGACGCTGTCCATGGGATGCGCGGCAGACACCGACCTCCCTGCGCCCCTACCTCGTGGAAGAAGTGCTAGAGCTCGATCATGCGCTTGCGAGCGGTGACCCGGAGGAGATCGAGGTGGAGCTGGGTGACCTCCTGCTACACCTGGCGTTCCAGATCGTGCTGGGAGAGGAAGCGGGCCACTTCGGGCCGGAAGACGTCACTCGCGTGATTGAAGAGAAGATGTGGCGACGCCACCCGCATCTGTTCCCGGACCGTACCGCAGGCGGCCGGGGCCAGGCGCACCCGGAGTCGCGGCAAGGACCGGAGCAGCTCGGGCGGGGGGAGAAGCGTGAGGACACGTGGGAGCGGACCAAGTTGCGCGAGCACGCGGCCGGATCGCGCAGCGCGCTGGACGGGCTTCCGCCGCGACTCCCTGCCCTTCTGGAGGCCCACCGCTTGCAGGAGCGCGCAGCGGGCGTGGGGTTCGACTGGCCCGACGCGGAAGGGCCGCTCGCCAAGGTCAAGGAAGAGATCGGGGAGCTGGAGCGGGAGATCTCAGCGGATGGGGTCAATCGAAATCGCATAGAGCAGGAGATCGGCGACATCCTCTTCGCCATGGTGAACCTGGCACGCAGGCTAGAGGTCGATCCGCGGCCGGCACTTGAGAGCGCGAACGCCCGGTTCGCCGAGCGTTTTCGCAGGGTCGAGACCCTGGCCGCGGAACGCGGTATCGATGTCGGCCGGGCGGATCTCGCGACGCTCGACAAGCTATGGGACGAGGTGAAAGAACGGCAATGGCGCGACGGGAAGCGGGAAATGTGACGAAGGCCGGGAACCGGGAGAGGTGATTGATCCTCTCAGCGGACTTCTACGGATACAACCTCGACATCGTCCTCGGGAACGCGATTGCCTCTCGCACGTGAGGAATGCCGCAGATCCAGGCGACCGTGCGCTCCACGCCCAGACCGAATCCGGAGTGCACGTAGGTGCCGTACTTCCTCAGGTCCAGGTACCATGCGTAGGCCTCCTCGGGTAGTCCCTCTTCGCGAATCCTGGATAGCAGCCGGTCGTGGTCGTCCTCCCGCTGGCTGCCCCCGATGATCTCCCCGTACCCCTCGGGCGCAAGGCAATCGTTGCACAGCACCGTACGGGGGTCGTCCGGGTTCTCCTTCATGTAAAACGCCTTGGCGCGCTTGGGGTAGTTGTACACGAAGACCGGCCTGTCGAACGATCGCGCCAGCAGGGTTTCCTCGTCGCCCCCGAGGTCTGCACCCCACTCCGGGTTAGCTCCAAGCTCCCTCAGCTTGGCCACTGCGTCGCCATAGGTGATCCGGGGGACGGGCGGCGTGACCAGCTCGAGAGGCGCCGTGTCCCGTTCCAACTCGTCGAGCTCCTGCCGCCGACGCTCCAGGCAACGGCCGACGACATAGCTCACAAAATCCTCCTGTAGCCTCATGTTTGCATCGGAGTCGTACCAGGCCATCTCAGGCTCGACCATCCAGAACTCGGTGAGGTGTCGTCGGGTCTTGGATTTCTCCGCCCTGAATGTCGGCCCGAAACAATAAACCAGCCCCAGTGCCGCGGCCGCTGCCTCAAGGTACAGCTGGCCCGTCTGCGCGAGATAGGCCTTTCCCACATCGAAGTAGTCCGTAGCGAACAGCGTGCCCGCAGTCTCGCCGATCGCGCCCGTCAGGATGGGTGTGTCAACGAGCACGAAATCGCGGCCATAGAAGAAATCGCGCATCGCCTGAACCGCCTCGTGCCGTACGCGCATGATGGCGACCTGACGCCTACTGCGCAGCCAGAGGTGGCGGTGCTCGAACAGAAACGCGGTGCCGTGCTCTTTCTTGGAGATCGGGAAGTCGCCACTGGGTCCCAACACCTCAACGTCGCTGACGGCCAGCTCCACACTCCCCGGCGAGCGCTTGTCCTCACGCACCGTTCCCGTTACCGCGACCGAGGTCTCCAGGGCGAGATGCCTGAAGGACTCCCATGCCGACTCGCCCACGTCGTTCTTGGCGAGCACGCACTGGACCACGCCAGTTCCGTCGCGCACGATGACGAATGCGATCTTGCCGCTCGACCTGGTGGTCGCGACCCACCCGCGGACCGTGATCTCCTCGCCGATGTGTTTTGAGAGGTCGCGAACGCGGATCATGCGGAGGGGCTCGTACGTACGGACACGCTGGCGCTCAGATGCTCACCGGATTCGGCCGCGCGGAGGCGCGGCCGGGCACCCGGGGCCTCACAGCGCCTCGTCGGCTTTCGCGGCCAGGACGAAATCGCTCTCTGTCAGCCCGTCGATCTTGTGCGTCCAGATCTCGAGCTTGACCTTCCCCCACGAGAGATAGATGTCGGGATGGTGTCCCTGCTCTTCCGCGATGGCGCCGATTCGGTTCGTGAACGCCAGAGCTTGGGCGAAGTCGTCGAAGGTGTAGCTCTTCTCCAAATGATGTTCGCCACGCACGTTCCAGCCACCACCCAGCTGCTTCAGCAACGCGGTTATCCGGTCACCGGCGAGGGGGGGCACTCCGCCGCGACAGGGAACACACGTCTGTTTCGCGAGGGGACTCGACATGGTTTTGCAAGGTAATAGGGGAGAAAGGTTGGGGGGAGCCATCGCCGGTCCCTCCATGCGGCACCATCACCCCACTCGGAACAGTTCGACACCCCTGGAGTACCGTCTCTCGATCCTGCGCCGTAGTCTCTCATGCTCGGCGCTGGACAGCGTGGGATCCCGCGTGATCCAGTCCAGCGCGATCCTCCGCGCGGCTACAACCAGGTCGTCGTCCAGCCCCAAGTCCGCAAAACGAAGATTGAATCCTCCAGCCTGGCGCACGCCCGCCAGCTCCCCCATTCCTCGTTCCTTGAGGTCCATTTCGGCGATCCTGAAACCGTCGCGCACCCTGGCGAAGCGCTTCAATCGCTCCGCCGCGACCGGATCGTCCGATAGCAGAATGCAGTGGCTCTCGTCGGCGCCACGTCCCACCCGACCCCGAAGCTGGTGGAGTTGGGCCAGCCCGAAGCGCTCTGGGTGTTCGATGACCATGACCGTCGCGTTGGGCACGTCGATACCCACCTCGATCACGGTGGTAGCGACGAGCACGTCCAGCTCACCGTCCCGGAACCGGCGCATCGCCGCTTCCCGCTCGTCGGCCTTCATGCGTCCGTGAGCGAGGCCGATCGAGTGAGGAGAGAGACGTTCCCTCAGCTCGTCAGCCATTGTCGCGGCGGCTCTGAGGTCTACACGCTCGGACTCCTCGATCACGGGATAGACGACGTATGCCTGCCTCCCGGCCGCACACTGCTGTCTGAGGAAAGCATAGACCGCACTGCGGTCGCGACCGGACCGCACACCGGTTCTGACGGTACCCCGGCCGGCCGGCTTCTCCTTGAGGGCTGATATATCGAGGTCGCCATACAGCGTGAGTGCCAGTGTGCGCGGTATCGGTGTCGCCGAGAGCAAGAGCACATCTGGTGCCCTTCCCTTCTCGATCAAGGCCGCCCGCTGCTCGACTCCGAAGCGATGCTGCTCGTCGATCACGACCAGCCCGAGATTCTCCTGGCGTTTCAGCCGTCGGGCACACGCGGCGATCTCGGTGACGGTGCGGCTGGGGGAATCGTCGACAAACAGCGGCGCGTTGCTGAACTTCGCCGATGCCTTGACCAGGTCCTCCCGGTCCTTGCCCGAAAGCAACATCCGCCGAAACTTGCTGGCGTCGATCCGGCCCTGGGAACAGAGCATGCGCT
>JBHIEQ010000222.1:0-5229 GCA_046760725.1 Gemmatimonadales bacterium | reverse complement strand
TCTTGGATTCGGGGACGAAGTGCGCGGGGCGCATCAGCTGGTGCCAGTCAGCGGGCGGCTCCTGCACACCCGACACGGCGGGTGTCAGGTCCTTGGCGTAGATGATGCCGACTACGTCGTCCAGGTCCCCACGAAACACGGGGATTCTGGCATGCCCGCCGCGACGCGCGTGCTTGACCAGCTCGCGCCAATCCGACTCGGCGTCGATCGCATACACGTCGAGGCGCGGGGTCATGACGTCCTCCACCGTGCTCTCCCTCAACGCCAATACGCGTGCCAAGATGTCCCGCTCTTCCGGGCTCGGTCCGTGGACCCGGGGCACGGCCGGTGGAACGACCAATGACAAGCCACGCTCGACCGTTCCAAGGAGACCCAGGAGCGGCCGGAACGGCTCCAGCGTTCTGCGCGCGAGCGGCAGGACGGCCTCCGCCAACCGTGGCGCCAGAACCCCCAGACCCCTGGGAAGCACGTCCGCGACTAGATAGAGCAACGCGATACCCAGGGCGATGGTGGAGAAAGAGCTCGAGGGCGATCTGGTCCACCATCCCAGCCCAACCGCGATCCCGGTCCCGGCAATGAGCAGGAGCGCGAGGCGGCTCGCGAGGAAAGCACTCGCAAGCGGCTCACGCCGCGTTCGCTGCGCGGGCGTTCTATCTGCGGCGGCCTGGACAACTCTCGCCTCGGCCGCGAGAGCTAAGAGTCCCGCCCACACAGCGGCGGCACGGCCGATCACAAGGGCACCCGCCGCAACGTCACCTGAGATCATCTTGGCGCCGCACCGAGAGCTGCGAGATAGCGTTCCTGGCGGCTCCACATCGGGGACGCCTCGCGCCCTGGGCCCTCAGGGTGCTCGTATCCGAGCACGTGCAGGGTCCCGTGGACCACCAGCCGCAAAAGCTCTTGCCGCACGTCTTCACCGTGTTGTCGTGCGTTTCGCCGCGCGACCGAGGGACACACATAAATGTCCCCCACCACCACATCGGGATGATCCAGCCGGAAGGCGATGACGTCCGTGGCGCGGTCCTCGCCCAACACCCGGCGGTTGAGTCCTCTCATCCGAGGTCCGGTGAGAAACGTGACACTCACGCTCGCCGCTCCCGCTCCCTCGGCCTCCAGCACCCGGAGCGCCGCCCGTCGCACGAGAGCCGCCGAGATCGCAGGTGCCAGCTCCGCACCGGCAACCCGGACATCACGCGTCCGCGTGGGCCTCCCACTTCGCCCCGATACCACCGCTCGTGGCCGGGTAGTCGATCCGGTTGTGGTACACACCGCCGAGCACGCGCGCGAACTCCTGCTTCACCCTGGCCATTTGCGCCAGCGTGAGCGGCGCCTCCTCGAGCTGCCCGGCGTCGATGCGCTGTTCTACGATGTGCTCGATGGCGTGGGTGACCTTTTCCGGGGTCGGATTGTCGAGCACTCTGAGTGCAGCCTCCACCCCGTCGGCCAGCATCGCGACCGCTGTTTCCACGGAACGGGGTTTCGGCCCCGGGTAACGAAATTCGGCGGGCTCGACGTCGTCGTTCCCGTTCCGCCGGCGGGCTCGGTCGAGGAAGTAGCTGATCTCCATGGTACCGTGATGCTCCGGAATGAAAGCTCTGACCGCGTCGGGGATCTTGTATTCCTCGGCCAGGGCCAGGCCGTCCTTCACGTGGTTTCGGATGATGCCGGCGGAGACATCGGGCTTGAGCCGGTCGTGAGGGTTCATTCCGGACGTCTGGTTCTCCACGAAGAACTGCGGCTTCTTGAGCTTCCCCACGTCGTGATAATAGCACCCCACCCTGGCCAGCAGCCCGTTCGCGCCGATCGAGTTGCAGGTTGACTCGCACAGGTTCGCCATCGCTACGGAGTGGGCATAGGTGCCGGGTGCCTCCGTGGCAAGGCGCCTGAGCAGTGGTCTGCTCGGGTCCGACAGCTCGAGGAGGGTGAGATCGGTGGTCACTCGCGCCAGCGACTCCAGGATGGGGAGCGTGAACACGACCAGCGCAGCGGACAGGAATGCATTGAGGCCGCCGAAGAGGCCCGTCATGCCAAGCTCTACGAGGGGCTGCCCCTGGCCGAGTCCGATCACTACGGCCGCCGCCAGGTAGGCCGCGGTCACCCACACGAAGGAAGCGATGAGTTGACTGCGGCGCCTGATCGCCTGCACGCTGACGGCCGCCGCCACGCCTCCTACGAGCGCGATGATGACGGCGTCTATCCCTCCGTACGCGACCTGCGATCCGAGGAGAATGGCGAGCACTATGGCCGCGAGCATCGCCGCACGGCCGCCGATCACCACGGCTATCATGAGGGCGGCATAGGGTATCGGTATGAGCTCCGGTCGGGACTCGGAGATGAGCTGGTGGTTCGCCGCCGCCACCAGTATCACCACCGCGAACAGGCCTGCGAGCACGAGCATGTGGCGCAAGTCGTCATACGTATGCCGCCTGTGGAGCATGAGCAGCAGCCAGAAGACCGTCAGAATCATGACGTTGGTGAGGACCTGGCCCACGATCCCTCCCACGTTGCTCCTCGCCCCGCTTCCACGCTGCAGGATTCGCTGTCGCAGCGCGAGGAGCCGCTCCCGCTGCTCCGGGGTAACCACGCGGTTCGCGAACACGATGCCCTCATCCCCCTGCACCACGTACTTCACCGAATCGACACTGGCCCGCAACTCGTTACGGCGTCGCTCGGTTTCCTCCGGGTTCGGTACCAGCGTCGGGTGAAACACGCCGATCAGGAGCTTCGCGAAGGCGATCCCCGCCACGGGGGCGTCCGGATCGGGCGCGCTCACCGAACGCTCGTCGATATAGCGCTGGTAACTGATCACCGAGTCGCGGTGAATCTCGCGCTCGGACTCGCCTCGCCGCACCACGATGGCGCGCGTCTGTTCCGGATCGAATGCCTGCGTCGTGGGCACACCGCGAGACAGGTACCGCTGAACGTGCGCCACCACGGCCCTGCGGAATCGCGCGATGCGACCTCTCCCCCTCAGGTACTCGGCTTCCTCGGCCGTGAGCCTGACTCCGAAAGGACTCGCCGCCGCGATCATCTCTCTGGCTGAGGAAGCTGCGGATAGAGCGGCAAACAGGGAGTCGCTCTCGCGCAGCGTGGCCTCGATGGAATCGGTCCGATACTCGTAGATCGGAAGCACGGTCGCGGCCAGAGCTTCGGCTTCCCGCTCGATCTCCTCGCTCGACTTCATGACGGAGAAGGTGTCCGGCGCGATGACGTCGTGCGTAGCCACCTGACCCACTTCGTAGAGGGGTACGTCGAAGCTCCGGGCCACCGGATACATGACGTAGGTGAGCACCGCCAGGGCGACGAGCAGCCCCCACCGCACGAGGTGGAACATCACCTTTCTGGGGAGCCCACTCGGAGTCAGCTCAAGGTTCAGCACCCGTCGCTCGGGACGGTTCACGGCCTCCCATCCTCCTCGTAGGCTCGGATGATGTCGCGCACGAGTCTGTGTCGCACGACATCACGCTCATCGAGGTAGCAGACTGCCACGCCCGGAATCCCGGGCAGAATGCGCTCGACCTGTACCAGCCCCGATTCCTCGCGCGCCGGCAGGTCGATCTGCGTCTTGTCGCCCACGACGACCGCCCTCGAGTTCAACCCCAGCCGTGTAAGGAACATCTTCATCTGCATCCCGGTCACGTTCTGCGCCTCGTCGAGTATCACGAACGCATCCTGCAGCGTGCGACCCCTCATGTAGGCGAGCGGCGCGATCTCTATGGTGCGCGACTCCAACGCCTTCTGCACGCGATCGTGCGGCATCATGTCCTCGAGGGCGTCGTACAACGGGCGCAGATAAGGATCGACCTTGGCCTGCAGGTCACCCGGAAGGAACCCCAACCTCTCACCCGCCTCTACGGCGGGACGCGCAAGCACCAGTCGGCGGATGCGTTTGCGCGCCAGCGCCTCGACTCCCACCGCCACCGCCAGGTAGGTCTTGCCCGTTCCGGCCGGCCCCACCGCTACCACGATGTCGTTCTCGCGCATCGCGGCGACATAGTCTCGCTGGCCCGCCGATTTCGGCTGGATCACACGTCGAAGGCCGGGCAGCACGATCTTGAAGGCTCCGTTCCAATCCCGCCCCCCGTCCCCCGACCCTTCCCGAACGAGTCGCTCCACATCCTCAGGCGCGAGAGATTCGCCCATCCGCGCGAGATCGATCATCGCGGCCGCAACTCGGGTGGCCCGCTCCACAGCCTCCAACTCGCCCGCCAGGGTCACCTGGTCTCCCCGCAGAGACGCACGGACTCCGGTCGCGCGTTCCAGCTCCAGCAGGTTGCCGTCCCCCACTCCGGCGAGCGCGAGGGGATCGGCCCCTTCCGCAGACAGCCGGTGCGTCACCGACTTGCTCATGTGCGATCCACCTTGAGAGACAAATCCTTCAACTCCTCGGGATCCAGCTCGGTCGGCGCCTCTTCAAAGAGCGCCCGCGCCGCGGTCGTCTTGGGAAAGGCGATCACGTCACGCAGGCTGTCGGCGCCGGCCAACAGCATCACGACGCGGTCGAACCCAACCGCGAATCCCCCGTGGGGCGGCGCTCCCAGCGACAGCGCTCTCAGCAGGAACCCGAAGCGGTGCTCGGCCTCCTCGACCGACAGCCCCAGGAGGCTCAGAATGTGCCGCTGGATCCTCGGATCGGTGATTCGGATCGACCCGCTGCCGAGCTCCGTGCCGTTGTACACCAGGTCGTAGTGTAGCGCACGCACTCCCTCATACTGTCCGGCCCACAGGCGTTCGATGTCGTCCGGATGGGGCGACGTGAATGGGTGGTGCGAGAAGACCCATTTGCCCGTCGCGGAATCCTGCTCGAACAAGGGGAAGTCGTCGATCCACAGGAACGCGTGCGGCCGTTCAGGCGTGAGGTCCAGCGCCGCGATCACGGCGCGGCGCACGCGGTCCAGCGCGGGACCCGTATTGCGGTCGGGGCCCGCGGCGGCGAGCAGCAGGTCGCCATCGGCCAAGCCGCCCAGGACCTCAGGTACACCCTCGATACGGGCGAGCGGACCGCTCAGCTCGTCGCCTCTCCGCTTGATCGAAGCCAGGCCCGTCAGTCCTTCATCCTTTGCCATCGCGGCCATCTGTTCGAGCTGCTTCCGCGAGAGACCCGCCCCACCGGGGATCACGAACCCGCGCACCCTGCCTCCTCTCTGCACCGCGTCGTCCAACGCCCGAAACCCCCTACCCGCCAGCCGAGCCGACGCACCGTCGCCGCCGTTACCGGGCCGATGGTGG